>QXYM01000124.1 GCA_009886945.1 Litorivicinus sp. | reverse complement strand
CGGTCGTTGGCCTCCCCCTATCACTCGAACCTGGGACCCACCAGCTACAGAATATGGGGAAGCAAATTCCCTTTGAAGTCCGCCCCAAGAAATACTTAGAACAACGCATCTATCTGAAAAATCAACGACATGTCACGCCCAATCCGTTAGATCTTGATCGCATCAAGGGAGAATCCAAACGGCAGCGCAGTGCTCTCGATGCATTCGATGGAGAACTCGATACCATCCGACTGATCCTTCCAGTCGAAGGTCCAATTTCAGGTCCCTTCGGTAAACGTCGATTCTTTAACGATCAACCACGCCGCCCACACTCCGGAACTGATATTGCAGCACCCACAGGAACTCCAATCAAAGCGGCTGCTCGGGGTCGGGTCACCTTGGTGGGTGATTTCTTTTTTAACGGTCGCTTAGTGGTTATCGATCACGGGGAAGGTTTAAAAACCATGTATAACCACATGGATCAAATTGATGTTGGTGAAGGACAAGAGGTTGAGCAAGGCCAACCGATCGGCACTGTTGGAGCGACAGGCCGGGTGACAGGTGCACATTTGCATTTAGGGGTCATTCTCAATGGAGTGTCCGTTGATCCGTCACTTTTCGTGCCCGAGATCAACCGTCTCCCGCAATAACTAGCTCATCAGCCGAAACAGCATAAATAGATGACAGCCGGCAACGACATAGGCGAGTCGGGGACGCATCTCCAAATACCAAGACGGAATCGGAAGCTCAGCCAAGATTGGTCGATCTACAAACCACTGCGCAATAAACCCACCGCCCAAGACCGCCAATGTCAGATGCGCAGGCAACGTCATTAAGCAAATCCAAGCAGCGATCACCGGAATCACAGAGACCAATAATCGAGAACTCTGGCGTGTTCCAGTGATCAAGGCCAAGCCCCAGTGAACCCCACCCATAAACGACAGAATCGCCAGTGAGTACAAGACAAAGGCTTGCAGAGCAAAAGACGCCAATTCATTGGAAAGGAGTGCAGCGACCGCACCGGCAACAAAAGGTAACAAACCAAGATAGCCCAATCGGACACCCATGGTTTCCATCCGGTTCTGATCGTTATCTGTCATTCCAAATCCAAAGCCATCTGCGACGAGGCAACCTTTTTACCATAACGCGGACGCACCTGTCTTAACCGACTGCCATGTGCCTTCAGGACTCGTTGAGCCTCAGGCTTCAAATCATGCGTCTCAATCCACGCCTTGAATCGCATCCGAGCAACTCGCGCAAGCTGGGCTGGGTCCCCAATAGGTGCTGGGTAGTGCAGACCCATCTCGCATCCCACGGCTCGTTGCATACTTAAGGGCATTCGCCAGGGTTGATGGATCCATTCAATGGGCACATTTCGAAGCTCCGGCACCCACCGTTTGATAAAGATCCCCTGTGGATCTTGGTCTTCAGATTGTTTGACCGGGGAATACATTCGATTGGCATTGATCCCGGTTGTTCCGGATTGCATTTGTACTTGTGACCAATGAATACCTGCCTCAAAGTCAGTAAACCACCGCGCCATCAACACACCAGTTTGCCGCCAATCAATCCACAAATGGTAGCTCGCGATCGAGACCAGCATGGCGCGCATGCGAAAGTTCAACCAACCCGTCTGTGACAGACATCGCAAGCATGCATCTACAAAAGGCCAGCCAAGAGTGCCGGTTCGGAACCGTTCAAATGGCTCCATTGTCATGGTACCGTCGGTCTCTCGTAGCCCAATAAATCCGCGATGTAACTCTTCAAACTCGAGCCGAGGCTCAGACTCGAGTTTCTGCATAAAATGGCAATGCCAATGCAATCTCGATTGAAACGATTTCAAGCTACGGAGAGCCTGGGATCGGCCTCCATCGTGTTTGAGCTCATCACGACGTTCACACACACGCTGCCAAACCTCACGGACACCCAGAGTCCCGACCGACAGATGCGTCGAGATCCTGGAACAGACCTGCTCTCCGGTCAAAGGACTCGACATTCCACCACGATAGGTTTCACAACGCCTGTCTAAAAAGCTATCTAAGAGTTCTAAACCCTCAAAGCGACCACCGCTCTGACTACGCACCAGGGATTCATCGGTGATCGATACCGCTTGCAACACTTCAGCAGCCGGTTTCGGAGGGCTACCGACACCTTCAATTCGAGACGGGACAGATCGTTGCGAGCGATCCATCAGCTCACCCCATTGTTTGGCCCAGCCTTGACGCTCGCGAAGACCACGAACTACTCCATGTTGCCGGTACTCAGTCCAAGTCACTCCTCGGTCTTTGCACCATTGTTTGACTCGACGATCCCGTTGAAACGTCCAATCGGGACCAGTTTCTTGGTGTGAAACCAGCGTCTGGAACTGATACCGACGATGCAATCGATCAAATACCTCCTCGACCTGACCGATTGCAGTCCACAATGGCTGGCCGCATTCGCTTAAGGCCTGATCCAGTGACAAGATCGAATCCTTCAAAAATAACCATTGGCGACCCGAGGTATATTCCATCGCCCAATACTCAGGCTCAACCACATAGATTGGGATGACTGGACCTTCACGAACAGCTGCATCCAATGGCTCATGATCGACGATGCGGAGATCTCGCTTGAACCAAACAACGACCGGCAGGGTCATGACAGCCAACGTCTTCGATACGACCCATCGGGATCGTAGCGGTCGGCCTGATCATTCAGATGAAAAATACGACCGCCTCGTGGATCAGGCCCGACACCAGCAATATAGGCCCAATTCCCCCAATTACTGGCCACATCAAAATCGACCAATTGGCTTTCAAAATAGGCTGCACCCAAACGCCAGTCTAAATTCGATTCATAAATGAGATGACTTGCAACCAGTTGTCTTGCCCGGTTACTCATCCAGCCGGTTTGATTCAGTTCTCGCATCGCAGCATCCACGATATCGCAATCGGTGTGACCGGTTTTCCATCGCTCGAAACGACGGGCATTCTGATCAAATCCAAAGACTTGATCACTCGGTCCAGTTCGACGAAACAAGGTCCAATCACTGGCTCTTGAGTACCACCGAAAATATTCGCGCCACAACAGTTCAAACCTCAACCAGTAAGTAGACTCATTAGCTTCGACATCCTGCTCATACTGGAGCGTATCCCACCAAATCTGTCGTGGTGAGATACAGCCATGGGCAAGCCATGCCGATAAATGACTCGACTGCATCGGTCCTTGAAATGCATTTCTCGTTTGCTTGTAATGCGATAAAGCTCTCGCATCAAGATAGGCCTTCCAATGCCCACTGGCTGATTCTGCGCCACCATGTGTTGGAACCTCGATACTCGGATCTAGTGGGATCTCAAGCGCCTCTTTCCATTCCGCGGGATCCGCCCAGACGGATGGAATACATTCCCCTATTGACCGGCTATCGATCGGCCGATCTGGTAACAGACTCGGTTTTTTCTCAACCACCTTTCGAAATTTTGAAAACGTTGCCGGAAGCTCATCTAAATCGAATGGAAGCTGTTCAAAGCGAAACAAATCATCCACGAAGACTGGAACCGTTGGGTAACCCTCAGCCTCAAGCCTTGCCACTTCTAATCGCTCTTCTGTCGCAACCGGTTCATCACAGACAAGGGTAATCACCGAGTACTGCTGCTGGATCCGGTTGACTGCATAAACAGGCTCTTCTGAACTCAACCACAACCCACCACCCAATGCCTCGAGCTCTTGTCTTAATGCACGCAAACTCTCCGCGCGGAATCGCATCCAATGCGATCCAACTCGGGACAGCCCAAATTGTTGATCAGCCCACCGCCTCGGCTCTAAACACGCCAATGCAAGGACCTGAGCTCCTCGGCTTTGTGCGATCTGACATGCACGATGGAGTGCCGGGTTATCTGTCACTCGGCAGGTATCACGAACTAACCAAATCACCACTTCAGACTTCAACTGGCACCCCCTGCCGACGGCAACGATCACTGCAATAGATCACTCGATCCCAATCTCTCTCCCATTTTTTTCGCCAGCTAAACGGCCGACTGCAGACAGGACAGACTTTGCTCGGAAGGTCGGATTTTTTGAGTGTCTTTCCGTCGCGCTTCACAATAATGGCTCCTGCGAGGAAGCAATCACATCAGATCCAGTGGACTCAACCCGCGCTCGAAATTCCATCGCGCGTGATCGAATTGCAGCCAATTTAGGCTCACTGAACCGATCGAGATTCCTCAAAATCATGGCCATTCTCGGGTTCGAGCGAAATCGCTCTTGATGTGTCATTAAGAAATCCCAGTACAAGTAGTTAAAGGGACAAGCGTTTTCGGTCTCCGTTTCTTTCACTTGGTACCGACAAGATTTGCAGTAATCACTCATCCGATCGATATATTTGCCGCTGGCGCAATAGGGCTTCGACGCCATCACCCCATCGTCAGCGAATAACGCCATCCCAAGCGTATTCGGTAGCTCCACCCACTCATAAGCGTCGGCATACACTGATAAATACCACTCGCACACCTCAGTCACAGAGCAGCCGGCGATGAGGGCGAAGTTCCCCGTCACCATGAGTCGCTGAATATGGTGCGCATAGGCATTTTCGCGCGTATTTCGAATTGCCTCCGAAAGACACACCATCCCGGTTTTCGATTCATCCCAAAAAAAGGCTGGCAACGGCCAGGATGCGTTGAGTGAATTACGGGTTTGGTAGTCTGGCATATAGGCCCAATACAGTCCGCGGACATACTCACGCCAGCCGATAATCTGGCGAATAAAACCCTCGACCGCGTTGATTGGCGCATGCCCCTGACGATAGGCCTCTTCAGCAGCCTGACAGACTTCCATCGGACGTAATAAACCGAGGTTCAGACTGGTTGAAATGAGACTGTGAAATAAGGTGTCTTTACCGAGTACCATCGCGTCTTGAAAATCGCCGAAAGAAGGCAAACGCGCGGTGATAAAATGGTCAAGCATGAGAAGCGCTTGCTCGCGATTGACCGGCCACTGAAAGTTCGCCCCATCAAGGACGCCAAAGTGATCAGTCAATCGGGTATTCACCAGTTCAATGACTGCTTCAGTGATCGAGTCCAGCGGCCATTGTGGAGGATTGGGTGTGGCACGT
>QXYM01000123.1 GCA_009886945.1 Litorivicinus sp. | reverse complement strand
AACCCGACCGAACGACGAAGGAGCGCTCAGGGAACCGCGCAATAATTTTTTGAAGAGTTGACTGCATATCCTTCACTCATATTGTTTTTTCGCCAAATTGAGCGCGTTTTACGAGCGTTAATGCCGCCAACTTGGTTGAACATTGTTGGCCAAATTGTCCCTTGATTCAACCTTCTTGTAGGCTAACTCGCTAATCACAAGAGCTTTTGATTCGACTACCCGCTTGCATCGCTTGGCCCCATCGACACCTGTCAGAGGAGCGGCAAGAAACGATTGTCCAGATGTCAGCAATCGACGTTTCGTGGTAAATGTATCGGTGGTTCGTCCGATTACTTAACCAGTCGATAATATTGAGGGTCTCATGAAGCGTCCGATTCGTATGCTCATCATTTCTGCGTCTTTGCTTTACGGCTCGAACGCCACTGCGTACTCGGGCGAACTGTGGTTGTCTCAAGCCAACCAAGAATTCGGCACCCCTGCCAGTATGCTCGCGCATGGGTTTCTGGCAGGCGTTGTCCACAGCTGGAATAACCGTCACGAAACCGACTCCCCGAAACTCTGTTTCAACGCGCCGGCCGACCAAATGCAAATTAAAAATTTAATGAGTGTGGTGAAAGAGTACATCGACGAACGCAACCCCGATCTCCAAGCTCCTGCACAAGGAGTGATCCGAGTGGCGATGATGGGGCGGTTCCCCTGCAGAGCCAATCGTTAAAGTTGTTTTTCTGACAACATCATTTCTCGACGATGATCTTGGTAAGCTCGCATAATCACGGGATCGATTTTCTGGCATTGCAAGGGATCACTGCCAGGCACCTGCATCGATAAATCGTCCCGATTGAGGGTTCCGAACGCATTGCCAAACCGATCGATAAATCGATAGTCATCAACAGTGGTCTCAACCAGCGTTGCAACAGGATAGGTCAGAGCCTCTGCAGGGTCGAACCGCCACAGTGACAATTCCATATTCGGATGAGCGACCTGAATCACGAATTGATATTCAAAAGGCCCCAACAGCTCGGCAGGAGCCTTTCCTGGAGCACACTCAAGCGCTGCAAAATCATCCAAGTCTGGGGTTTCCGACAGTAAATAATCCCAAGCGCCGGCCGGTGTATTCAAACGGATCAAAAATTCCATGACTCTCGATGGTGTCACCACATCGTCAGGATGAAGGCCGAAGAGAAACGCTTGCAGAGATGACTGCACATCCGGTGAGGTAAAGCCTGCCGTGCGAAGCCTTGACGCAATTTGTCCTGGCTCACCTCCGGCGCTCAACACCTCGCGGGCACGGCTGACCTGACGGATAAATATGTCGGGTTTTTGTAACGCAATTTGCGTCAGGTATTGCTGTTCAGAAGGGATCTCAATCGCAAGCAGTCGATCCACTTCGGTTTGTCGATCGACAGGCGAAAGATAGGTGATTTCCGACCGGTAGAGATCATCTGCGAACGAGAAACAACTCACCAATAAGAGAAGCCAAAGAATCAGCGATCGTTTGTCCATGGGGCAAACTTTACCGAGCTTTTGGCAAATTAACATCATTATTTCGACAACTCATGCAATCGTTCAGAGACTCCCGGGTTAAGCGCAAAGGTTCGTGGTTTCAGGTCCACTTCCAGCGCTTGCAGGATGCAATCTAATGCATCCAATCGACCCTGCTTTTTCTCGTTCGCATTGATCCGATGCCAGGGCGGGGTTTGGCAGCGCTTCACTAGATTCGCAAACGCCTGTTCGTAGGCCTCACGATGTCGATAACTCTCGATATCACTTTCAGTTAATTTCCAGCGTTTTTCAGGACGTTCTGCTCGCCGCAACAACCGAGTCCGGTGGGTTTCCCGATCAGTCTCGAGGAACAGTTTCACCAGGGTGATCTGATTCTCCATTAACATGCGTTCAAACGCATTGATCTCATCGATGCTGGTTTCATACTCGGTGTCTGGCAGACCCTGCTCCACCCGCTCAACCAGCAAACGGCCATACCAAGATCGATCAAAGACAGCGATTTGACCTGGAGTGGGTAGGCGATTCCAAAAACGCCATAAAAACGGATGCGCCGCTTCGGTCATCGCTGGCGGGCCAATGGGGTACACCTGAAACCCTCGCGGGTCCCATGCATAAGACAGTTCACGAATGACTCCGCCCTTACCGGATGCATCATAGCCCTCCAAGGCAATGATGGCCTTGCGATTCTGACGGTACATCGCGATCTGGGCGATCCGTAACTGATCGTGAAGTAACGCGAGGTGATCGTGATAGGGTCCAATCGGATCTCGTGAGACACTCACTTGGGAAAGACCACCAAGTGTTCAATGTCGAGACTCACACCGATCTTCTCACCGATCGCGTGGTCATGATGAGAAGGTGCGAAGCACCCAAGGACGACACCATGGTCGAGCCTGACCTCATACAAATGATGCGCGCCCCGAAAATGTTTTCCGACTAAGGTGGCTGTGTAATCAGAATCATCATCGTGAATCAGATCATCGGGCCTCAAAAACAGTTGCACTTCAGAGCCGGGTGCGAAGCCTAAGTCTTTATCGTTGGTCAGAAGGCCTAATGGACTGGACACCGATCGAGCACCTTCGACTCTTGCCTCAATCATTTCACCAGGTCCGACAAAATGCGCAACAAACGGACTCGATGGCTCGTGATAGAGATTAAAAGGCGTATCGAACTGGCAGATGTGACCTTGATGCATGACTGCAATCCGATCGGCAAAGTCAAATGCCTCACGCTGGTCGTGCGTGACCAGCAATGAGCAAATCCCATCACTCTTTAAGATGGTTCTCACTTCACTCGCCAAACGTCCTCGGAGCTCCGTATCAAGACCGGAAAACGGCTCATCGAGGAGTAAGAGTTTGGGTTTTGGTGCCATCGCTCGAGCAAGCGCGACACGCTGTTGTTGACCACCAGAGAGTTCATGCGGATATCGCTGATTCAAACCAGACAAGCCAATCAATTCGAGCAACTCATTGACTCGCTGGTTCCGTTGACTTTCAGGCCAACCCGTCAGGCCAAACGCAATATTCTCGGCAAGAGTTATATGGGGAAACAGAGCAATGTCCTGAAACACCATACCAACGCCACGGTGTTCGGGGAGAACGCGTTGATGAGGTGTCGACAACAATTGGTTGTCGAGCCAAATCTCGCCATCGAGTAACTCCTGAAAACCGGCGATTGCACGAAGTAATGTGGATTTCCCGCAACCGCTAGGGCCAAGAAGACAACCCAATTCTTGCGGTTTCAGACTTAATGAAAAATCATCGACAATCCGTGTGTCCTGATAGCACAAACGGAGTTTTCGAATCATTAAAGCCGCTGTTTCCATATTACTCCCGCGTGACCGATCGATTCAGCCAAATCACTGGTAGCAACCCCACCAAGACGATACACAACGATGGAACGGCTGCATCAATTAAGCGCTCATCCCCAGCAAGCTCATAGGCTTTCACGGCCAGCGTATTAAAATCAAATGGACGTAGAATCAGGGTTGCTGGCAATTCCTTAAGGATATCAACAAAGCAGACCAATAGGGCGGTCAACACAGAACCACGGATGAGCGGGACGTGGAGTTTCTGGACGACCCCCATCTGACTCAACCCAAGTAATCGTCCACTTTGATCAATACTCGGCCGAACCCGTGATAAACCACTCGTCAAGTTGCCAGTGGCAACCGTTAAGAAACGCACCAGATAGGCAAACATCAGGGCGATTAAGGTGCCCGACAACCACAGGGATGGTTCAACACCAAACGGACGCAGGAGTTCTGACAATCCACGGTCAAACGCGCCAAAGGGAATTAATACGCCGATCGCAACCACGACACCAGGCAAAGCATAGCCAAGGCCGACAAAAGTCGTCGCATAATTGAGCCAGGTTGACGGATATAAACGATTGGCGTAACAAATGAGTAGCGCCACACAGACGATCAAAAGCGAGGCAAATCCAGCCAAAAAGAAGCTGCTGACAATCAGACTCCACATCGATTGCAGTTCAGCATAAAAGAATGCCCAATACAGCAAAATTCCTGTAGGCAAGAGAAATCCGAAACACACTGGAAGGACGCACAGGAGTTGTGCGACGGACTGCCGCCAACCGCTCAAGGTCACGCTCGTCTGATTGAGCTTGCGCAGGCGATCTGAGTAATAGCGAACCCGACTGCGTGAGGATTTTTCAAAAATCACTAAAAAGAATACACAGCCGAGGAGTAACGTACTGAGTTGCGCCGCACCGACGGTATCACCAAACCCATAATAGGTTCGGACAATGCCCGTGGTAAACGTCTGCACTCCGAAAAACTGCACCG
>QXYM01000122.1 GCA_009886945.1 Litorivicinus sp. | reverse complement strand
GCCACAGCCAGTGGCGCGAAAAAAAAATCAGCGAAGCCGCAGCGTGCACCGCAAGCCAAAGCGATTGCACAGGCGCCGGTTCGTCAGGACGATCTGAAAATGATTTCGGGTGTCGGCCCAGGCTTGGAGAAAAAGCTGCAAGATGCAGGCATCGTGTCTTATGCTCAAATCGCAGCGTTAACTGATGCAGAAATCACCGAGTTGGAAACAAACGTGATCAAGTTTGCAGGACGCATCAAGCGTGACGACTGGATTGGTCAAGCCACGCAGTTGATGGCGCAGTAAGGCACAAGCCTTTAATCAGCAGTTTCGATTTTGCCGGGCATCGCCCGGCTTTTTTTAGCGTAATGGTTTCGCACCGAGAATGCAGAAAGAGCGTTCGGGCAAGGCCTTCTTCAGTACGATAAATCCAACCACTGCCGAAATAATCGAACCGGTCAGAATACCAAGACGATCTAACCCAGCTAACGGATTGCCCATCCCTCCAAAGGCCAACGATCCGATAAACAGCGACATGGTAAACCCAATCCCGCACAGGAAAGCGACCCCGAGCAATTGGCCCCAATTGACATGGCGGGGCATGCTTGCGATTCCAAACTTAATGATGATGAAGCTAAATAGCATCACACCAACCGGCTTTCCGATTAAGAGACCAGCGGCAATCCCCAATGGAACCGGATGGCCCAAAATTGAGAGGCCTTGTTCGCCTATCGCAACACCGGCGTTGGCAAAAGCGAAGAGCGGCAGCACGATATAACTCGAAAATCCGTGCAGTTCATGTTCAAGCCGAACAACAGGTGATGACTCTTGCTTGGGCAAGGTGTATGGAATGCAAAATCCAAGCGCGACACCCGCGAGAGTGGCATGGACTCCAGATTTCAGGACAGCAACCCACATAATAAAGCCGACAAACAGATACGCGGACTTATTACCGACATTGGAATAGTTCATTGCAATGAGAGCACCGAGTGCTGCAAATGCAATTCCCAGCGATCCAACGCTGAGTTGCTCGGTATAAAAAAGGGCAATGATGACGATCGCACCTAAGTCGTCGGCAACCGCAAGCGTTAATAAAAAAACCTTGAGTGGAACTGGAACCCGAGGTCCCAATAAGGCGAGAACGCCAATCGCAAAGGCGATATCAGTGGCCGCAGGAATCGCCCAGCCTGCCGACGCACCTTCGGTCCCGTTGGTCACGATTAAGTACACGATCGCCGGTGCGGCCATGCCTCCCACAGCAGCCCCAAGAGGTAGAAAGGCTTGGCGAATGTCTGATAAATGCCCGACCATCAATTCTCGCTTGATCTCTAAGCCGATCAAAAAGAAGAAAATCGCCATTAATCCATCGTTGACCCATAGCAAGAAGGGTTTATCAATCACGATAGGACCAATTCCGAAAACCACTTTCGTACGAAAGACGTCCTCGTAGTAGGATGCGAGCGGAGAATTCATGATCGTCATGGCTAAAACAGCCATAATCACGAGCAAGATTCCGGGGCCGACCTCTGAGTGGAGAACCGATTGAAGCTTTTTAATGGGCCCTAAACTTTGATTTGGAGATTCCATGTGCGTCAATGTCTCCTTATAAACGCAATTTTCTAGTTATGAGTGCACAAAATTTATGCGCGTATTAGGTGTCAATAATGCGAAGGCTGAGGCCGAATGGCAAGAGTTGCCTTCGCCTAAGGTCGAAAAAGGTGAAATTCGAATTCAGGTGGAGGCGGCTGGATTAAACCGAGCTGATCTCCTGCAGATCAAGGGGTTGTACCCAGGAAAGGTTGATAATCCGATACTCGGACTCGAATGTTCCGGAATCATCGACCAGGTTGGTGAAGGGATCGATGAAGCTTGGCTCGGTCGGAAAGTGTGCGCACTTCTTCGCGGCGGTGGGATTGCCGATTATGTTGTGTGTTCGCCATCAGTCGTGGTTTCAGCGCCTAGTGGTATTGAACTGTCGCTGGCCGCTGGGCTCTGCGAAACTTGGTGCACGGCGTTATTCAATCTCTGGGATCAGGCAAAATTGGTGCCTAAAGAACGTGTGTTGATCCACGCCGGAGCCTCAGGCGTCGGTGTTGCGGCCATCCAGTTGGCGCGTCTGTTGGGTGCGACTCCGTTCATCACCTGTGGCTCTGAAAAGAAACTTCAATATTGCTTGGATCGGGGTGCAGAAGTCGGAGTGTTGCGAACACAAGACTGGGCTGCTTATTTCCGTGGGCTTGGACTTCAATTTGATGTCATCCTTGATCCAGTCGGCGCCGGTTATTTGAATAAAGATCTGAGTGTCGCAGCCAATGCCGCGAGAATCGCGGTCATTGGGTTGCTGGGCGGAATTCAGACGGAATGCAATCTTGTCGAATTTTTATCGAAAAACATCACTCTGTTTGGTCGGACGTTGAGAACACAGCCAGACTCTGTCAAACGCCGGTTACTCGCTGAGTTAGAGACCATCGTTTGGCCTGCGGTTGCGCGACACAAAGTGCATCATGGCGTGGAGCAAATTGTGATGCCCGATGAAGTCTTAGAAGCGTATCAAACGATGCAGCAAGGCGATCAGTTCGGCAAAACCATTGTGTTAATGAGATGAGGAAGCAATGAGTCAGTATGATCTAGTCGTCATTGGCGCAGGAAGTGGGGGCGTTCGGGCAGCCCGGATGGCGGCGAGCTTCGGCGCCAAGGTGGCTGTCATTGAGGATCGTTATCTGGGTGGAACCTGTGTCAACGTGGGATGTGTTCCAAAGAAACTCTATGTGTTTGGTTCTGGATTCTCTGAGACGATCGAAGATGCTCAGGGGTATGGTTGGAATGTCATCAATCATGGCTTTGACTGGTCAAGACTTCGAGATAATAAAATTCAAGAAATCAAGCGATTAAACGGAATTTATGATCGATTGCTCAAGGGATCTGGTGCTGAGTTAATTGATGGTCGTGGAACGATTGTTGATGCCAACACGGTGCGTGTCGGCCATCGAGTCTTGCACACGCAACGCATCTTAATTGCCACTGGCGGATGGCCTCGTCAACCGGATATGCCTGGGATCGAGTTGACCAAGACCAGCAATGAGATCTTCGACCTCGAGAAGTTACCTGGGCGCATTTTAGTTGTGGGTGGCGGATATATTGCCGTTGAGTTTGCCGGTATTTTCGCCGGCCTGGGTGTTCAGACCACCTTGTCTTATCGAGGACCAAATTTGCTGAAGGAATTTGACCGTGAAATCGTCAATCAGTTGATCGAGGAAATGAAAGCGAAAGGCGTTGATGTACGCCTTGATCATCGACTCTTCGGCTTTGAATCGATCGCTGAGGGCATCCGGGTCAACCATTCAGGACATGACGATGACGAATTAATTGTCGACGATGTTCTGATGGCGGTTGGGCGTGTGCCGAATACCATGGGATTGGGCCTTGAGAACACTCAAGTGACGACCCGAGATGATGGAACAATTGAGGTATTTGAGAATTTTCAGACGAAAGAACCGTCCATCTATGCGGTTGGCGATGTGACGGGTACGGTCGCCTTAACTCCTGTAGCGCTCGCTGAAGGCATGGCACTCGCAAGGCATCTATTTGCGGGAGATGCCTCTGCAGAAGTGGATTATGCATTGATCCCGACGACAATTTTTAGCCAGCCAAATATTGGCACTATTGGCTTGTCAGAAGAGGCGGTGATCGAAAGCGGGCGACGAGCAAAAGTCTTCGTGAGTCGATTTAAGCCGATGAAACACACACTGAGTGGACGTCTTGAGCAAAGTATTTTCAAATTGATTGTGGATGACGAGACAGACCAGATCATCGGTCTGCATCTATTGGCTCCAGACGCGGGTGAGATCCTGCAAGGATTCGGAGTCGCTCTGAAAGCGGGTGCCACCAAGGCAGATTTTGATCGGACCATCGGCATTCATCCAACTGCAGCTGAAGAGTTCGTGACCATGAGAGAGCCGACACGGATTATTGGTGAATAACGCCTCTCAGAATGCCTCCCAGGCTCTAGTCCTCGTTGGAGCTGGACACGCGAATGTGGCATTGATTCGACGCTTTGCGATGGAGCCTTTGGTCGGAACTCGACTGGTGGTTGTGAATCCGTATTCGGTGACACCATATTCCGGAATGTTGCCTGGCTTTTTGTCCGGGCAATACAGGGAAGACGAACTCTTTATCGACATTGGCCGTTTGTGCAAACAAGCCGGTGCTCGGTTGATTCGTGGTTCTCTGGAGCACGTGGATACGGATCTTCGTCGGCTGACTATCCGACATCAAGTGAGATTCCATCAGGCAGAACTGCAGATCGATTTTGATACCTGTGTGTTAAATACAGGTGCGATCCCGGGTCATGATTTCCCGACAACGCATCCGCACTATTATCCAGTCAAACCGATTCGCGAACTTTTGATCGCGCTTCCGCAGATTGACCAACAAATGTCGCGTGATGGAGCATCAATGGTTGTTGTGGGTGGTGGAGCTGCTGGGATTGAGTTGGCTTTTGCCTTCCGAACTCGCT
>QXYM01000121.1 GCA_009886945.1 Litorivicinus sp. | reverse complement strand
GTCCGCCGAGCCGTACGACCTCTTTTTCTTGTAACACACGAAGCAGTTTTGCTTGAAGCTGCACTGGCATTTCCCCAATCTCATCGAGGAAAACAGTCCCGTTTTTCGCTTGCTCAAAAATTCCTTGAAGTTCACGCGCCGCGCCAGTAAACGCACCCTTCTCATGTCCAAATAACATGTCTTCAACCAAATGCTCGGGCATGGCCGCGCAATTCAGTGCCACAAAAGGGGCGCTCGCACGATCAGATAACGCATGAAGGGTTCGAGCAACAATCTCTTTTCCAGTCCCAGTCTGCCCTTGTAATAAGACAGCTGCCTTCGTCACAGCCAACCGCTCAATCAGTGCTAAGAGATGCTGTGATTTTGGATCAACAAATACGTATTGCGCTCCAGGATGACTCTCTTCATCGACGCGATCGTCGACGGTTGGTTCAAGGAACTGTTGAAAGAGTTCATCCCAGGCAATGCTCGCGATATCCGCAACGCTGTTGACTGAGACACCAGGAATCCGCTCCAACGTTTTCACCGACTGCTCATCGGTCATGTCCGTCAGCACCAAAAACTGAACCGCATCATCAAAGTGTTTCATCGCTTCGATGATTGATTGAATCGACCCACCCCTCGGGAGATGAATCACAACCAAACCAAATTCCAAAGATCTGGATCGGAGGCCAGTCGGTTCTGAAGACACCATGGCCTCATAACCCAACTCAATGGCGCGTTTTTCAATAGGACTCGTGGTGGGCCAGCTTGGATCTGCGATACCCAGTAAACGGTTCATATTGCCTTGTGTCATTGTTAATCACCTACTGACTCTGGAATACGACCAGTTCAGCAAGCTTCATGCCAAAGGCGGCAAACAATTGTCACAAGGGGGTTTAGGTGCCGGCAAAAGAACGCCGACTGATCAGACAGGCTGTCAGTGCCAAAAACCTGACACTATTTATGCTTGGATTGCGTACTTATTAATTTTCTCGATCAGCGTGGTCCGCTGCAGATTCAGAAGCCTCGCCGATTGCGACACATTTCCTCCACATTTGGCTAACGCATCTTCAATCAACTGCTTCTCAATCTCGGCTAAATGATTTTTCAAGTTGAGTCCATCACGAGGCAATTGCGCCGGTGATGCCTCAAAACCACCCTGAGCTCGCAAAATAATGTCTTCAACCGGATTGTCACCACCATCATAAATGGTCAGATCCAGCTCGCTCTGTTGCGGAGACTGCCGATCAAATCCAGTCGTACTACTGGCGCCATATTCAGCAATGCCTTTCGGCAGTAAAGATGCGGGTATCTGTGCCAGGCCGATATTTTGTCCGGGGAAAAAGCAACAGAGTCGGTGAACCAGATTCACTAATTCCCGGATGTTTCCGGGCCACGCGTAATGGCAGAGCGCATCCGTCAAGGCACCATCAAAACGTGAGACCTGACCATTGTGAGCATGTCGCTCTAAATAGAATTGAAGCAACTCCGGAATATCTTCTTGTCGTTCTCGGAGTGATGGCAAGATCACTGGAATCACATTCAGGCGGTAATACAAATCCTCTCGAAACTCACCATCCCGGATGTAGTCGTCCAGATTCCGGTGCGTCGCGGCAACAATCCGCACATTGACGTCAATGGACTTGGTCGAACCGACAGGATCCACTTTCTGCTCCTGCAAGACGCGCAGTAACTTCACTTGCATCTCTAAGGGCATGTCACCGATTTCATCAAGGAAGAGTGTTCCCTGATGCGCCAATTCAAATCGACCCGTTCGATCAGAAATCGCCCCAGTAAAGGCGCCACGTTTATGACCGAAGAGCTCAGATTCTAAGAGCTCGCCCGGAATGGCACCGCAATTGACTGGCACAAAGTTGGCTTTAGATCGTATGGATTCCGTGTGCAAAGCGCGGGCAACCAACTCTTTACCGGTTCCGCTCTCGCCCAAGATTAAAACACTCGCATCGCTTGAGGCCGCTTGACTGATGAGTGCGCGTAACTCGCTGATCACTCGACTGCTGCCGATGATCATTTGGGTTGTCATGCTGGATGGTTTCCTCAAGCAGAGCTCTATTCAGCGACTGAGTATAAAAGACTCTTGAAATAGCTCAAGGATGTTATGTGATTGATTCAGTTCTGAAATGCAGAAACATACCGAGAATACATTTGATGCTTGCGTGTCGTGGCGAGTGCAATGCGTTGATGTGGTCGATGCAATGCCTGAAATAGCTGGATAGTCTCAATGTCTGTGGTGGGCACTTGGTATGGAAGGATCGCGTCTACCGGTGTTTGACTGATGATGTTTCCCTCATCAATCCATTCAGCTTCAGAAGACGCGTCCATGATATCCATGCTCTGGTCTCAGCCGAAATTAACGGCTGATTGTCCTTCGATCAAATCCGGTACTTGCGACCAAGCATCACGGATTTCACCCATTAACTTCTTCACCTCACGCACGGCGTCGAGATCGTTCTTCAAATTGGCGTGCATGAGACGACGGGTGCAGTAGTCATAAAGATCAGCGAGATTTCCTGCGATCTCTCCACCTTTCTCCATATCGAGCGATCCCTGGAGACCCAGGACGATTCGAGTGGCACGACTGAGCGACTCACCCTTCGCTTGGATTTCATTCCGTTCGATTTGGCCCTCAGCGGCAGCTAAGGAATCAATCAATCCATCGAAAAGCATTTGGATCAGTTGCACGCTATCTGCGTAGGCCGTTCCAGATTGAACTTCAACTTCACCGTAACTCGCCAAACCTTTTTTGCGAAATGCCATTAGCTCACCCTCTTTTGTTGTCATGCGCTACTGGTATTGATTATCGGGCGAAACGAAAAACTCTTTAGGATTTAGAAGGGGCAATCTTGAAAATTACTTGAATAACAGGCAACTGCTTTGGATGCCTGTTGCTGTTGCTCATCGTCATCGAGAAGCAATGTAGTGAGATAATTCAAATCTCGAGCGATCTCGAGGTCTGAATAATCCACTGCAATCTTGGACCAAACATAGGCAAGATCCGGTCGCTCCCGACCCAGATCACCTGCTTGGTACATATAGGCCAACATATACTGCGACTCCGGATACCCAAGCACTGCACTGTCTTTAAAGTATTGGAATGCTTCTTGAAAGTCGACTGGGACACCGAGCCCTGAATACATCTGCAGCCCGAGCATGTGAAGTGCTTCTGGGATTTGTGCCCGTGCAGCTGCCGAAAAAAAGGAAAATGCTTTCTCATAATCTTGGGCGACACCGCTACCATCGAAGTACAGTAACCCAAGATTCACTTTTGCCTCGGCAAGGTCTTGATTAGCGGCTTTTTCAAACCAAGATCTGGCTTTCTGAAAATCCTGCGCGACCCCAAGGCCTCGCTGATACATCACACCAAGATTATTTTCAGCAAGCGCATTGCCATTACGCGCCAATGGCATCCAGTATCGCAACGCAACTGAATGTTTTCCTTGCTCGTAGGCATCCACACCACGATCAACCTCAGCGACTGATAACGAACTCAATCCTGTCAGCAGAAAAAAAACAAAGGCTCTAACCACCATTAACGATGATCTCAATCCGCCGATTCTTTGATCGTCCTTCTGCTGTGTCATTGGATTCCAGTGGTTTTGTGTCCGCATAGCCGACAACGGTCAGTCGACCCTGTTGGATTTCAGTATTGCCAAGTAAATAATCAGCAACCGCAGCAGACCGCGCTGCAGAAAGATCCCAATTGGACTGGAAACGATCACTGAATGCAATCGGTACATTATCGGTATGCCCTTCAACCGTCACAGGACCTTCTGTGGCGCTCAATGCGTTACCGACTCGGTTCAACAGCGGCTGAAAGCCAGGCTGAATATCGGCAAATCCCGAACGGAACGATCCCTGTTCTGCCAGCCGAACGATGATTTTGTCACCCTCGCGCTCGACTTCGGCAAGTCCTTTTTCAATATCCTCAGACAACTCCATTCGGATCTTCGCCAACTGTTCGTCAAGATTCTGTTTTTCACCCGGTCCACCTGTCGATTCACCAGAAGTACCAGATTGCGCAACATCACCCTCACGCTCACCGGCTTTTGACTGATCGGCAGTGGTATCTTTGACCACAATTTCACTTTCAATTTGGGACTGAGCTTCGGCAACTTTGGCAAACATCTCAACGGTCTTTTGATCAACAATTCCTGCACTTTTGGAACCATTGTCATCTTCGCCTTCTCCTCCTGAGCTCGCAGGAGACACCAGTTCGACCACGATTTTCTCGTCTTCAACCTTGACCTCAACCTGGCCTTCGGCAATTTCCTGCGCCAGGATCTTCTCAATTGCCTGAAAATCTGCGTTGTTTTTAAAATCTTCCGTCTTTGTCTCGGTCTGCAGCTCGACTTCCCGTTTCATTGTATCGGTCGTGTCTTGCTTCACCGTTTGCTGCGGCGTGGGCTTTGCTTCAGCAGGAGAGAATTCGCGTGCAATCATGCTACGCGCCTTTGGCGGCTCGACGATAGGAATCAATCGCTGCACCCCGAAAGCTGCTTT
The DNA here is from genome assembly GCA_009886945.1 of Litorivicinus sp. GTDB lineage: Bacteria > Pseudomonadota > Gammaproteobacteria > Pseudomonadales > Litorivicinaceae > HIMB30. The sequence goes on along the minus strand of QXYM01000121.1, from coordinate 6,673 downwards.
CAACGATCCAGTGATCTGCTTGTACTTCGGGACATTCATCTCAGCAAAGGAGAGAATCAAGACGAAGAACGCCATCAGCAATGTCGCCATATCGGCAAAGGTCGCCATCCATGCCGGAGCACCACTCTTACAGGGAGCACATTCCTCACATTTAACGGGGGGTTCTTCTTCGATCAGCGGAGCTTCAGACCCACCTCCTTCCGAAGCTTCTCCGTCGTCGTCGAGCAGTTCGTCGTCGTCAGCCATGAACCTTTCTCACTTACCCTAAGGCCGCCGTTGCGCGCTCGCGTGCTTTGGAATCCAAGAATGAGCCGAGCATATCGCCCATGATTCTTGGGTTGCCGCCATCATTAATGAACATCACACCTTCAATGACCAATTCGTTATTTAGCGCTTCCATCGACGACTTGGTTTTCAACTTCATCGCGCATGGAATCAAAATCACGTTAGCCAGCAACGCGCCATACAAAGTGGTCAAGAGAGCAACCGCCATCGCTGGACCAATCGCTTTCGGGTCTGACATGTTACCCAACATCAAAACCAGACCCACCAGCGTACCAATCATCCCCATCGCTGGAGCGATTTCTGCCCAAGCCTCAAAAAATCCTGCTCCCGACGCATGCCGAGATTTCATTTGATCATTTTCCCGTTCAAGCGACGTTCGGATCAATTTTCCATCCGTGCCATCAACCAACATTGCAATGCCTTTGGCCAAAAACTTGTTTTTGATCTCCTGGCCTTCTAAGGCAATCATCCCGTCCTTTCTGGCAATGGTCGCCAACTCAGCAAGTTGCACGATCAAGTCATCTGGTTTGTCTGGATAGCCACCAAAGGCCTTACCCATCACACCGGCAAAACCCAAAAATTCTGGAAGAGTCGACCGATAGAGGGTCGCCATAATGGACCCGCCAAAGACGATCAAAATCGAAGCTGTGTCGACAAATGGGCCTGGATCACCCATTGCCATGACGATCAGCGCAAGTGCACCAATCAGGCCAACGACGCTTGCAATATCCATTCAAATTCTCCCCAAGGGCGGATAACCCCATCCTGTGATGATCATTAGTATCGACCAAAACACATAAAATTTAAGTGAAATAAAAGTTTGGTCCACTTAACCGATATAGTAGATAGTAGAAGATGTGGAAACAAACAGCACGTTACAGTTTGCGGAGGGTAGGCTCTTGCGCGTCCTCATCACATGCCTAACTTTCGTTTTGATCACCGGTTGTGATCGAAACATTGATCAACCGGATTGTGGCTCGACGATTCAGCCGCAAGACTATGGACGCTTCATCGTTGATGGAAGCGAAGGCCTTGCGCGCCATGTCTCCGGCACCGTGTGGTATCGATGCGCCGCTGGACAGTCCTTCCGTGGCAAAAAATGTTTGGGGGAAAGCCTCGCCTTGACGCGCTCTGAAGCTGATGCCTACGTTCGCGAGTTTTCAGAAAAATCAGGGGAAACCTGGCGCCTTCCAACCAAAGACGAGTTTGAACAAATCACCGAAAGTTCGTGTGACAACCCGGCCGCAAATCCCAACGTCTTCCCAGGTTTAGCAGTGGTGAACTACTGGACCGCGGACAGTTCATGGCACGGCGATCGATTCGGTTGCTCGATCTATATGTATAAAGGATCAACCTACTGTCGCCAGGCTTCACAGATTGAACAACCGATTTTGATGGTTAAGGATTAATTAGGCGAATCGATCATCGGATGTTGATCGAGTGTTCGCTGTTGGCTTCGGTGAAAATGACTGGCATGGTCGACCATCAATCCCAATGACCTGAACGCAGGGAAGCGCCTGACTTTTAAAATTCATCGCCTGACACTCATACGGAAATTTCGGGTCCCAACTAATTTTAAAAAACTGACACTTCCAGCAATTTGGGGCTTCGGTCATTTTCGCTTTTTCCGATAAATATCTGTGTAATATTTATAAGCAACCATTAAAACGACGCCAACGCCGAAGGCGTAACCAATTACCGCCCGCCCGTCGATCCCAGCCGGTATCTGAAAATCTGGACGAATCCACATCATCATCAAGACAGGCACCGCGACCAATAAATAAACGCGGATGAGACGACAAACCTTGCAGTTAGGACCACCGAACTGAAACACAGCATTCTCCTCTAGCCGCCTGTAGTGTACCCGAGACCTACCACTGCTGAAAAAAAGCAATGCGCTCAATGGCTGTGATTCTGATGACACATACCGACAACCCATGCCAAAAGAAACGAACAACCATCACTCCATGACGACAGATGGAGTGTTCTTCAAACCACTGAGAGCCCCTCAATCATCCAATGTTTAGGCTTTCACTCTGACCAAGACAAGCTATGATTGCCACATGCAAGATCTGTATTTTATCGCGTCAAAAGTGGTTTGGTTTTTCTTAGAGCCCCTGCATGTCCTCGCCTTATTGGTCGCTCTTTCGGCGATCAGCCGGTGGCTCGGTAGCCGACTCGCAGGGTGGCTATCGGTCGCCACTCTGTTGTGGGTCGTCGGACTTGGCGTCACTCCGCTCTGGAATTCGCTACTGCATCAGCATGAAACCGCCATCCCACTGCAACAACCGGATCGTATTGAAGGAATCATTGTACTCGGTGGCGCTTTTAACGAAATGGTCACAGAGGCCCATGATCAAGTAAGCCTCAATGGTGCCGCAGAAAGAATGACAGCGACTGTGCAGTTAATGCGTCAATACCCAGATGCACCGGTCATCTTCAGTGGATTTTCGGGACGATTCATTCGCGGAGCTTTGTCCGAGAGTGATCTGGCACTCCGGTTTTTTGAGGAAATGACAGGGCAAACCGAACGCATCATCCTCGAAAATCAATCACGAAACACTTATGAAAATGCGCTCTATACCAAAGATCTCGTGGGATTCAGTGGCGATGGATCCTGGTTATTGGTGACCTCGGCTTTTCACATGCCACGGGCCTATGAGATCTTCAAAGATCAGGGGGTTCCCGTGATTCCTTACCCAACCGATTACCGGTCCCGTCTTCCGTCTCGTGAATTTCGTTGGGATCTTGGGACAGGGGCCGAGCAAGTCAGTCTTTTACTGCATGAGTGGGTCGGCCTTTGGGTCTATCGCCTGACTCAGAAGCACTGAACCTCAAGTCCCGCATGCGAAGCGCTGCTCGAAATTCTGGGAGTACTCGCCCGTCGTTGCCCTCACTGGGATGCAACTGTTCGGCTGTCAGCCATGAGCCTCGCAACCGCGACCCCCAGAGGTGCTGAGATTTCAAACCGAACCGGAAGCCAATGCCCACGAATCTTTCCGAGATACAGTGTTCGTGTGATCTCGGACTCTCCAATGCGAAACCAGCTTTTTTTGGTCGAGAATCCGCCAATCCGGGCCACAGTGATCTCACACCGATACGCTTGCCCACTGAAGTTTCCGGGCTTGTCGGGCTGCAAAGTCACCGAACCACCATCGGTGATTGCTAAATCGTAACGACGAATACCATCAAAGATTCGATAAGACCCCTCGCAGCGCTTTGTTTCTTCAAGTTGTCGACCGATTTCAAACACGGGGGTGAAGGGGTCTATCGTATTGGCAATGGATTCTTCAGGAACAGGTGTCAGCTCATAGTCCCGCGGTTTTGATCGATAAAAATCGACTGTGGGTTTTGGATCAAAAGGTTGCCACAACACCGTAATGTTACTGAGGGTGTCGCCCCATGTACTGTCACCGTTTAACACCTGAACCCCATCGCCGGTGCGCAGGATTTCCAGTGTCGATTGAAAATCAGACAACCAAGCACCAACACCGCGTGATGCGATATCGGCATTCACTGAGCGGACGTCACCGGAATCAAGTAATTGGACGGTGGCATCAGCCAAGGTCACTGGACCCCAATCGATCTCGTAATGAAGCGGTTGTCCGTCAAAGGCAAAACTTGGCGAACTCAACATCAAAACAACGGCCAGGCCTTTATGGATCATTTGCACTACCCCAATCGGTTGACAAGCGCATCGAAGCGGGATTGCCAGACATCTGACTTCTCTAAATCGAAAAAAGGAGACTCTGGCTCATCGTATAAACGCGCTAAACCAAGGGCGGCATAACCTACGCCTCGTCGGTATGCATCTTGGTAGAGGGTTTCGGCCAAGGATAAATCAGCCTGTGGAATACCGTTTCCGGTGTGATAAACCACCGCTAACGCAAACCACGCCACCGGATATTGAAGCTCGCGTGCCTTTTCAAAGGCATCCAACATCGCCTGGCCTCGATCCAATTTCAGATAACCGCGACCTAATTGCACCCAGTATCGTCCGTTGTCTGGGAATTCAGAGACAGCCTGACTGCAGACTTCAATGACCCGGGCACCATCGATTCCGCCGTAGTCAACAGGGGTCGCCTGATGATCCGGATCAGCAGCAATGGAGGCGAGTCGGTCGCAGTCAGGGCCAGATGCAATCGCTAAGGGCGCAATGGATACAGTACTAAGTGCCAATAGCAGGGAGAGGACCCAACGCACTTTTGCAGTACACCAATGGATCGCGCTCTTGATCCGAGAATTCGATATGCGTAACTTCACCAACCAAAATGCCATGATCTCCTCCATCATAGAGTGCATGGTGGCGGCACTCTAAATAGGCAAGGCATCCTTGAATTTTTGGGCTTCCACTCGGACCTTGTGAAATCTCAAGACCAGCGGTTTTATCCATATCAGATTTCGCAAACTGCCACGCTAAAGCGGACTGATCACCCGCCAGCAAATGAATACTGAAATAACTCGCCTCAGTCAGTGGCTGATAACACTCGGCATCTTTGGCGGGACACATCAATACTAATAAGGGGTCGAGTGAGACCGAGCTAAACGCACTGGCGGTCATCCCAACGACCTCGCCTGCCTCTGAATAGGCCGTCGTTACCGTGACGCCAGTCGGGAATGAGCCCATGGCTTGTTTAAATTGCGCTTGTGAAACTGTCATCCGCCTGCCTTTTTGGCCTGAAACCCTTTGTCTTTGAGAAAAGAAAGAATGGACTCAACATGATCCCCTTGAATCACGATTTGACCATCTTTGGCCGAACCACCGGTACCGAGTCGTTGTTTGATGGCTTTACCCAACGATTTCAACTCTGCCTCGCCACCTGGGACATCCCAGACTACGGTCGCTTCCTTACCACCGCGACCCTTCGTTTCGCGTCGGACACGACACACTGAGTCATCCGGATTGACCGGATGAGAGGCTGCTGAGTCAGATCGGAATCGACCCGACTCGGTTGAATACACGAGCCGAGTCTCTTTAGGCATTTACAGTTCTTCGAGTCTGGATTCGATATCAGGACGTGCCATCGCACGAATCAAATCATTAATACCAACAACACCAATCACATTTCCGTGATCGTCAGTGACGCGTGCCTGCGACGACGGTGATTCCGTCACCAACTGCGCTGCGTCTTCAACCAACATCTCGCCAGACAACTCAGGACCAGCCTTGTCATTTGGCGCCTTCATGATGGTCTTCAACTGAATCACGCGGCCACGATTGATGTCTTTCGTGAAGTCGGCAATATAGTCGTCTTTGGGTTTCAGCACAATTTGCTGAGGCGTGCCCTGCTGGATCACTTCGCCATCACGCAAAATCGCAATTTGATCGCCAATCCGGAGGGCTTCTTCCAAATCATGGGTGATAAAGACAATGGTTTTGTGCAGTTCCTGTTGCAAGTCCAAGAGAATATTTTGCATATCCGTCCGAATCAACGGATCCAAGGCACTAAACGCCTCATCCATCAGGAGAATATCTGCATCGGTCGCTAAGGCCCGCGCAAGACCGACACGTTGCTGCATACCGCCTGACAGTTGACCAGGATAATTATCCTCATAGCCAGCTAAACCAACGCGCTCAATCCAATGGGATGCGTGTTTTTCAGCCTTTTTTTCAGCCATTCCTTGGATTGCAAGACCGTAAATGGTGTTCTCCATCACGGTTCGATGTGGCAGTAAAGCGAACTTCTGAAAGACCATGGATGCGCGATTGCGTCGAAAGTCGCGAAGCGTTTTCTCATCCATCGACAACACATTCTCGCCATCAATCCAGACTTCACCCGCAGTCGGCTCGATCAATCGATTGATGTGCCGGATCAGGGTGGATTTCCCTGAGCCAGATAGCCCCATCACTACCTGAATGCCCTTAGCAGGCATTTTGAGATTGATGTCACTCAAACCCAAGACATGATTGTACTGATCATTCAGCTCATCTTTCGTCACCCCATCACGAACTTTCTGCAACATCGTCTGAGGGTCATCTCCAAAAATCTTATAGAGATGTTTAATTTCAATCTTGGTTTCCATGTTATTCACCAAGCCCCCCACGATAGCGTTGAAGGCGCTTACCATAGCTTTGACTGACCCGATCAAAAATGATGGCTAATGCAACGATTGCCAGCCCGTTTAAAAGGCCCATTGCCAAATATTGGTTCGAAATCGCTTTTAATACCGGCTGGCCGAGGCCCGTGACACCAATCATTGAAGCAATCACCACCATGGCTAATGACATCATGATGGTCTGGTTCACACCTGCAAAAATGTTAGGTAGAGCGAGCGGGATTTGTACCTGCGTGAGCCTTTGCCAAGGGCTCGCACCAAAAGCATCAGCAGCCTCAAGTACCTCTTTATCGACTAGGCGAATCCCCAGGTTTGTCAGCCTAATCATCGG
>QXYM01000120.1:4977-9978 GCA_009886945.1 Litorivicinus sp. | reverse complement strand
TGCATTGCATAGGCGATGCGAATCAATCGAACGAGCCGAATAATCCGATTTTCAGACCAATACCTAAGCCGCGGAATCAAATCACTACTTAATTTTTTTCGATGCATACGAATGAGTGTGCCAAGTACTGCTTGCTGTTCTCGATTAAACCCAGGCATTGCCGTATTCATCACAATATAAGCCCCATGGCGGTGATAACCTGAGTAATTAATCTGTAGACCTATCTCGTGTAGCCTGGTTGCCCAAACAAGCATTTGTTTATCGTCGGCATTCATCGCCCAAGAAGTACAAGCAACTTCAAAAATCTGCTCAACTGTTTCTCGAACTCGCGTCGCCTGATCACGATCAATTCCATACTTCTTCGCTAAGTCAAGGGCAGTTCTCTCGCGTATGTCCGATGCTTTTAACCGGTCATCCATGCCATAGAGAACACCTTCACGAAGTGCAGCATCCGCAAAATAAATCTCACCTAAACGGAGCTCATCCATTAAAGCAGCAATGATTCCTAGGCCTGCGGGCAATACTTGCATTCGCTCTGGACTTACATCTGGAATGTCGGGCGTCATACGATTGATATCGTTCATAACAAATTGCTTACAGGCCTCTAATGACTCTCTGGTGATCACAGACCCAAAACCCAAAAAGTTGCCAAGCGCACTCACACCTTTCGCAGAGCCCGATGATCCAAAACATTTTTCGACGTTAAATGCCCTAATCCGTGAGGCTATCGGTTCAATTGCTTTCCGAGTGGCAAGATCGATCTCTGCAAAAGCTTTTTTATTAACCTTCTGCATGTATCGATTAGTAAAAGTGACACAGCCGAGCGTCCTCGACGAGAGAAACTCACTATCGTAATCATGCCCAACCGCAAACTCGGTTGAGCCACCTCCAACATCGAAAACTAAGAACCGACCGTCGATTGACTGAGTATGCGCGACGGCTTGGAAGATTAGCCGCGCCTCTTCTGGGCCGGAGATAACTTCAATTGGCGCCCTAAAATGTTTGCTGGCTCTATCAATAAACTCATCTGCATTGCGCGCCTCACGGAGCGTATGCGTTGCAACCACGCGAATATCATCTGTCGCAACGCCAGACAGCCGAGCATCAAATCTAGCCAGTGCCTCAACTCCTAAAGCAATTGAGCGTTTGTCCAACACATTTTTATGATTAAGCCCAGCAGCCAAGCGAACGCGCTCTCGATCACGAATCAGTATTTGCACACCAGACGGCGTCAACTTGGCGACCGTCATATGAAAGCTGTTCGATCCTAGATCGACAGCCGCGACTAAGCGTTCTTCTACCGTATTGTTTGTTTTAGGCACTTTCTAATTGCTTAATATAGTTATAAGTGCTTATTTGCACTCTTAGCTTACGTCGATTACCGCGAGTCACATAGTTGTTCGACTGATCTTCATCAATAATTCGCGCTTTGGTGGTATCTTTGAACTGAAGGTCCATCAAGTCAATAATCACGTGCTTGAGGTCTGAGTCATTAATCGGCGTTGTCACCTCAACCCGATTATCTAGATTTCGAGTCATCCAATCAGCCGAACTAATAAAGACCTCTGGCTCGCCATTATTGTGAAAAATCATGACGCGAGGATGTTCTAAAAAGCGATCAACAATACTAATAACGTCAATCCGATCACTCATCCCTGGGATATTCGGGACGAGGGTACACATACCACGAACACAGGCTCTTATTTTGACACCGGCCCGACTCGCCTCATACAGCTTTGAAACTAACTCATCATCAGTCAGGTTATTCACTTTAAGTGTTAGCTGTGCACGCTTGCCTGACTCTGCATTTTCAATCTCGCGATCGATGCGTCGGTAAATTTCTCCTCGCTGGGTTATTGGACTGATCCACAAATGTCGAAATGTATGATTTTTATACGGCGCTTTGATGAAAGAGAACACTTGGCGAACTTCCGAAGTAATCTCAGGACGCGCAGTTAACAGGCTGAAGTCGGTGTAGATTCGTGCTGTTTTTTCGTTGAAATTTCCTGTGCCAATATGCGCATAGCGCACCCGCTGATTACCTTCTTTTCGGGTAATCAAACACAGTTTAGAATACACTTTTAGATTCGTTATCCCAAATGTTACGCGGACACCCGCATCAGTGAGGAGCTTCGACCATCGAATATTTGCCTCCTCATCGAAACGTGCCTGCAATTCAACAACAACGAATACGTCTTTGCCATTAGCGGCCGCATCAAGCAATGACTTGATCACCAATGAAGAACTTGCAACCCGATACAGGCTGATTCGGATCGATTCGACCGTTGGATCATGCGCGCTCTGACGCAGCCACTCGGTAAAATGATAAAAATCATGATAGGGATAGTGTAGTAGCACATCCTTCTCTTTAATTACGGAAAAATAGTTACGCTGATTATCAAGCACTTTAGAGGCTACAGGTGGCAACTCTGCATTTTGAAGCGAGGACCTGCCGATCGACGGAAAGCTCAGAAAATCCTTCATATTGTGGTAACGACCACCAGGAATGATCGCATCTATCCGCGTAATACCTAGTTCTCGCTTAAGCATCTCAACAACGCGCTCTGGCATTTCGCGGTCATGAACCAAGCGTGTTGGCTCAGCCGTCAAACGTTGCTTCAGGCCCGAAGACAGACGGTCCATGAGACTGTCATCGATTTCCCCGGCAAGGTCATACTCTGCATCCCGAGTCAACTTCATCGACCAAGCCTGAACATCCTCGAATTCAAAATACCCTTCAAAGACTTCTGTAAGACCAACGCGAATCGCATTATCCAAAAGCACCAAAGGCTTCTTTCTTCGAGACGTTTCTGCGGGCAACTCAATGAATCGCGGATGATGGTCTGTTGGTACTTCGATTAGCGCGTAGGTAAATTCTTCGCCATTTCGCAGTTCAGCAACAAGATAGGTCGCATCATCAGCGAGCACATCACCAAGATCGACGCGGCCCGATACAATAATGGGGCAAATAAACTTTCTTATTTTTTGGTGAAAATAACGACGCAGCCATTCTTTGTGACCATCATTCAGCTGATCTTCATTCTCTAAAAAAATATTGTGGCGCGCTAAGGTGCGAATCACCTCCAGATGCGCAAGCTCGAACTCTGCATTTAGTTCAACAGTCCGCTTCTGGATAAGACCGAGAAGCCTTCGAGCTTCTGGATCACCGCCAACTTCTTGGTGTAACAATATTCGACGTCGAACATCTGCTACCCTAACCCTGTAAAACTCATCGAGATTGTTGGAATAAATCCCTAAAAATCGAGCCCGTTCAATTGGCGGATTGCTCTTATCCATCGCCTCTTGTAACACGCGATGATTGAACGCAAGCCAACTCAGCTCCTTGTCATTCGTAGGGTAATTTACCAAGGTGTCATCCTTAAACCGCAGTCTTTCCTTGATGGTAAAGCATTTCGATTACAAACTTGTAACACAGATCATTTAAAAGATTCATATGAGAAATGCCGGCTCAACAACAGTTATAGAAATTACCTCGCTGCTACTTCTAGCCAGTGCTCTCGGCACCATATCAGGTCACTTCACCGCGTCTGCACTTATAGTGTCTACCAGTTATCTTGGGTTAACGCTTTGGCGTCGAAATAGCTTATATCGCTGGTTAGAAGGGTATAAAAAAAACGATGTTTTACTATCCTCCGATTTGTGGAGGGATGTTGTTAGACGGATCGAGCTTGATCGCGAAGATACAAAACAAAAACGAGACAAACTGTCTGAGCAATTACACAACCTGCGGCATGCATTAAGTAGTCTCAATATCGGGATGGTTTTAACAGATGATACTTGGGCATTAACCTGGTGGAACACGCATGGTGGAGAGCTACTCGGCTTAAGACACCCAGATGACGTAGATGGCTATCTATTCGCCTTACTACGGTCACCAGCACTCAAAAGTTACATCTCTTCGCAACAATTCGATGATCCATTGATCGTCGATAATTTCCGTAATGACAATCAATCAATCGAGTTTTTCTTCGGCCCCGTCCCGTCCAGTGGTTATATAATCTTGGTTCGAGATGTGACGCGCTTCCAAAAGCTCAACAAAATGCGCTCAGACTTTATTGCGAACGTATCCCATGAACTCAAAACACCACTGACCGTCATCAATGGCTACCTCGAAACACTGATCGACAACGGGTTAGTCGATCACGTTGCTAGCAAAGCCATCTCGAATGCTTGGTCTCAGAGCCAACGCATGAGCACTATTATTCAAGATCTGATGACTCTATCCCAACTTGAGACCTCGCAAAGTCCTGACCAAACGACTTTCAACCTGAACGGGTTATTGGATCAAGTCGTACAGCAGGCGCGACTGCTTAAAGAAAATCTCGACAAAAAGCAGACGCAGATCGGTCTATCAACCCCCAATCGATGGGATATGATCGGGAGTACGAACGAGATCTATTCATTACTCTCAAACCTACTCAGTAATGCAATTCGTTACTGCCCAGATGGATCAGATATCATCATTTCGATTGAGCCTCATGCAGATGGTGCAATGATTCAGGTGCGTGATAACGGCCCTGGTATTGCAGAGTCACACATCGAGCGACTAACCGAGAGATTTTATCGAGTTGACAACAGTCACTCATCGTCAACTGGCGGAACGGGTCTTGGATTATCAATCGCCAAACACATTGTGACTCGGCACAACGGGACGCTCAAAATCGAATCACGCCTCGGAGAGGGAACATGCATTCAATGCATCTTCCCTCACGATAGAGCGCATCCGACTAGTCAAAACTATTCTGATTAACTGCTGGATGCCGAACGTCCACGCCTTGCACCAAATAAATGACATATTCGGCAATGTTAGTAGCATGATCGCCGACCCTCTCTAACGATCTCGCAATCCAGACGATATTAAGTATACGTCCGATATTCCTTGGATCTTCAATCATGAATGTTGCAAGAGCCCTGAGGGCAGATTGATATACCTTATCGACCTCACGCTCACGCTGGAAGATTTCTCTCGCAAGATCAAGA
>QXYM01000120.1:0-4967 GCA_009886945.1 Litorivicinus sp. | reverse complement strand
TAACTCCAACATCGCTCCCGCTCATAAAACACTCAAGACTAAGACTGCCAACTTTTTCCAATTCATCTCCCATGCGCTCGAGATCACGCACGATCTTTGACACAGCAAGCACTAGCCGCAAATCCGAGGCGATTGGTTGTCGCCTCACGATAAGAGTTTCAACCTGCTCATCCAGATCGATTTCGGCTGCGTTAATCTTTTTCTCAATCTCATCTGTCTTGCTGAGTAGGGATGAGTCTTGGGTAGAATAAAATTGGAGTGCAGCTCTCAATTGCTCTTCGACAAGTCCACCCATCTCCAAGATCGACCGTCTCAGAGCTTCCAATTCCTCATTGAACTCACTGGAAATATGTCGAAAGAAATCGTCATTTAAGTCGTTCATTTTTATCCGAATCGTCCTGTAATGTAGTCCTGTGTCAACTCGTGCCTTGGGTTCGTAAAGACTTGCTTTGTATCTCCCACTTCGACCAGCTTGCCAAGGTGAAAATATGCTGTTCTATCCGATATACGCGCCGCTTGTTGCATTGAGTGCGTTACGATGACAATCGTGTATTGCTCACGTAACTCATGGATCAATTCCTCGACCTTCGCTGTTGCAATTGGGTCCAATGCAGAACACGGTTCATCCATCAAAATCACTTCTGGGCTGACTGCAATCGCCCGAGCAATACACAACCGTTGTTGCTGTCCGCCTGATAGGCCGGTGCCAGGCTGATCTAACCGATCTTTAACTTCTTCCCACAGCCCAGCGCGCTGTAATGACGATTCAACAATTTGATCAAGCTCGACTTTGCTTGCCGCGAGACCATGAATTCGCGGCCCATAAGCGATGTTGTCAAAAATTGATTTCGGAAACGGGTTCGGCTTCTGAAATACCATTCCGACACGAGCGCGCAATGATACAACATCAATCGCTGGATCATAGATATTCTGGTGATCAATCTTAATCTCACCATCAACCTTACAGATATCAATAGTGTCGTTCATTCGATTCAGACATCGAAGGAAAGTCGACTTGCCACATCCGGATGGGCCAATGAATGAAATAACCTGACTCATACCGATATCAAGACTGATGTTATCGATAGCCTGTTTCTCGCCATAAAAAACATTGACGTTTCTGGCAGACATTCGTGGGTTATCAACTTGAATTTCGCCAAGAGTCTTCTCAGGGACAGCTCGACCCTCTACTTGGTTGGTGTTCTGGACCATCGAATCACTCACTATTGTTTCCATTACTTTAATCCCCTCACCAGCGTCGTTCTAGCTTTTTACGAAGCAAAATCGCCGCCGCATTCATACTGATTAGGAACGCGAGCAGCACGATAATTGCCGCACTGGTTTTTTGAACAAACATACGTTCTGCAAAATCGGCCCACATAAAAATCTGCACCGGAAGGACCGTGCCAGGATCAGTGACACCCCCCGGCACATCAACAATAAATGCAACCATGCCAATCATTAGAAGTGGCGCTGTCTCACCCAAGGCTTGTGCCATACCAATAATTGTTCCGGTTAGCATGCCAGGCATGGCTAACGGCAACACATGATGCATGATGGTTTGCATTTTTGATGCGCCAACTCCCAAAGCAGCATCTCGGATACTAGGAGGTACTGCGCGAATTGCAGCCCGAGATGAAATAATAATTGTGGGTAAAGTCATCAACGCAAGAACGATACCTCCAACCAGTGGAATCGAACGAGGCATTCCAAAAGCAACAATAAAGATAGCGAGACCCATGATGCCAAAAACCACCGAAGGCACTGCCGCAAGATTATTAATATTGATTTCAATAATTTCGGTGAGACGATTCTTTGGAGCCATTTCCTCCAGATAAACAGCCGTCGCAACCCCCAACGGAAAGGCAATAACGATACATACTAATAGTGTCAAAATTGAGCCGACCAACGCGCCTCGAATACCAGCCATTTCGGCATCACGGGATGCAGAGCCGAAAAATAAATAATCACTGATTTCGTAGCTGATGCGGCCCTCAGCCTCTAACGCGTCAATGTAGCCAATCAACTGATCACTGATGCGACGATCTGCTTCTGGCGTTTCACGAGAAATCAGACCTCGAAGAAAAGTATCGACATCATCATCAACGGCGAATTGAATAGAAACCATGGACTCTAATTGCTCTGGATTATCTAGTACATAGTTCATCAATCGCTGACTCGACCCCGAAGAAATCAGACGCCGCGCCTCACGTTTTTCTTTCCGACCTTCTGGGTTACCAAGAGCCTCATATAAGGATGTTAAAATCGCACCATCAAAGTCACCACCAGCAAGCGATTCGACCGTCATCTGGCCGCTTGGATCTAACTGACGTGCGTCAAGTCGCACGTCCAGAGTCACGTAGTACTGAAACAGTCCAGGAATTCCCTTACTTAAGATTCCAGCGAACAACAAAACAAGAAAACCTAACGCAATGGCTACTGCGGTTTTTCCCAGCCATAGAAAACGCGTCTCTTTCCGTTTACGTAAGTTGATGGATGCTTTAACACGCTCCGCCGCCTGCTGAGGATCCAGTCTTTGATACGTACGATCAGTCATACTGTTCTCGATATTTCTTAACGATTTGTAACGCGAAATAATTCAACGCTAACGTCGTAATAATCAACATTAATGCCAGCGCAAATGCTGACAGTGTCTTAGCCGACTCAAACTCTTGGTCCCCTACTAAGATCGTCACAATTTGGGATGTTACAGTTGTAACAGCATCCAACGGATTGAATGACAAATTAGCTGCCAAGCCAGCAGCCATCACAACGATCATGGTTTCACCCACAGCACGTGATACTGCGAGAATGACTGCAGCGACGATTCCAGGAAGCGCTGCCGGTAGTACAACCTGGCGAACGGCTTCGCTACGCGTCGAACCGAGTCCATATGCTGCATCACGCAATGACTGGGGGACTGCATTAATCACGTCGTCCGATAGTGATGAGATGAATGGAATGATCATCACGCCCATAACCAAACCTGCAGCTAAAGCAGACTCTGAAGCAACCTCAAGGCCCATTGACTCACCAACAGATTTGACGAAAGGAGCAACTGTTAAGGCTGCAAAAAATCCATAAACAACTGTAGGAACGCCCGCCAGAATCTCGAGTAGTGGCTTCACGATTCCACGAATTCTCGGAGTTGCATACTCAGCCAAATAAATTGCACTAAATAGCCCGATAGGTATCGCAACAGTAAGTGCTATTGCTGAGATTAAAAATGTTCCAACAAACATCGGAACCATCCCATAAGTCGCTGTTCCACCACCTGATCCAGCGCGCTCAGCCCCTTCAAACTGGGGATTCCACTCAAGACCAAATAAGAAATCCTGAGGCGGAATTAACTTAAAGAAACGGATTGATTCGAACAGAACGGACAACACAATACCGATAGTTGTCAAAATCGCGACCAAAGAGCTTCCGATTAACATCCAGGTCAAAATCCGTTCCACGTAATTACGCGAACGGAATGCCAAGTTGATTCTGCGATACCCCAAAAGGCCACCGACAAGTGAAACCGCTAAGACGAGGGAATTTGCGACGACAATCGCATTAGCATCCCATCGGATCCAAGCATCGCCTGCAGCTTGAACCCAAGGTTCGACCTCACCAAAACTGATGCCGTTTATGACGTTCGATACCTTTGCTAATGCAATCGCCCGATCGACAGTATCACCGTTCATAACGTCCTCTGGAAAATAATCCCTAGCCCAAAACTGAAACAAGAGATCCTTGCCAATCAGGATCGTCAATAAAACGAACAGTGCGGGAAGAGCAGAGGTGACCGCAGCCCATACCCCGTGATAATGAGGCAAAGAATGGAGTTTCCCTGCATTATTTGACCTCAACGCTCGAGCGACTCGCTGACCAGCAATAAAATACAAAGCACTTATCACTAGTACTGTCAGCATCAAATTCGTAAAAGACACGCGAATTTTTCCTCAGACATAAAAAGACCGAACGGATTGTCCCGTTCGGTCAAAGGATTATCAACAACCGATGTTGATTACTTCAGATCAGCTGCAACCAACACTGGAAGATTTTTCATGCGAGCAGCCATTTCATCACGCTCAGCTTGTGGCATTGGAATCATACCCGCATCAGAAAGTACGCTGTCTTCATCCCAATGCTTGGTCCACTCAGTCATGTATACTTCGATGCCCGGTACAACACCAATGTGCTGATGCTTCACGTAGAAAAACAGTGCACGAGACGCTTTGTACTTCCCATCCGCGATTGCTTCAAAAGTTGGCACAACACCTGAGAGTTCAGCACCCTGTAATGTGTCAGAGTTCTGATCAAGGTAAGAGAAACCGAAGATGCCAAATGCACCTGTATCTTCTTGCAGCTTCTGTACGATCAGATTGTCCTGCTCACCTGCTTCGACATATGCACCGTCAGTCCGCATCGCGCGACATGATTTGGCTTTTTTGCCAGCAGCTTTCAATGCGGCTTTGGCTTCAGCATCTTTGCCGCAATATGCTTTTTCATTCACGTGTTCCGGAAGTTGTTGGCGGGCCATAAACTCGGATCTCAATCGCTGGCAAAGCTGGGTTCACGTCTGACCACTTTTTGTATGGGTTTGCGACCATCTTTCCATCAACTGGTACTTCAGCAGTCAAGGCTTTACCGAGGTCTGCAAGAGAGATTTTCAATCGATCTGCTTTCTTGGAGTTAGCAACCACGATTCCATCATAACCGACCTTGATCTCGGTAATTTTCACGCCAGACTTGTCACAGTACTCAAGCTCAGCTGTCTTCATGCGCGAAGACGCATTACCGATATCAATAAACTGTGTACCGATGCCATCACAAACACCTTTTTTGCCAACAGAAGAACCGCCAGATTCAACGACTGGTGTTTTTTGGTTAACGTTCCGTCCGAGACGCTCAGCAACAATCGTTGCAAATGGAAGAACTGTTGATGATCCGGCGATGCTGATGTAGTCGCGCGCTGCCGC
>QXYM01000012.1:2470-2778 GCA_009886945.1 Litorivicinus sp. | reverse complement strand
TTTCGGATGATCCTACCGCGACTAGACACTCTTGATAAGCCCGATAGGAGGTCGATCTCAAGCGAGCGGCCTGAGCGTCTATCTAGCACGGCGATTCACGCATCTCGCACGCACATCAATCAGGGTCAAAATGCGCGGTGCTAATCCGTTCAGACGCTCGGAATCGTTGACCTTCGAAGGCAGCGTCCCCAGCCCTTTCTGCCCCGTCGTCATCGCTCCCAACGCCTCAGCCTGCCGAATCAACAGTGATTCCATCGACTCACAGAATGGTGAGAGTAGGATAATCCCAGAGATCTCTGGCAACCGAG
>QXYM01000012.1:0-2460 GCA_009886945.1 Litorivicinus sp. | reverse complement strand
CGAACCAGCAATACGGGGATTTTCAGTAAACGTGTTGACCGATTTCTTTGATATATCTATGCGTTACGAGCGCGAAATCAGAGTGTGCTAGAAAATCAGTATGTTTGTAGCGCTATGACACAGTAAATTGCCCCATCATGCCTCGATCTTCATGCTCAAGAATATGGCAGTGATACATATAGGGAAACTCATCAGTTGCCTTGTGATCGAATCGCACAATAAGTTCAGCACTGTCATCTACCCGCACTGTATCTTTCCAGCCGGCATCTTCTGCTGCGACTGGCCGTTCGTTTTGAGAGACAACAAGAAACGAACATCCATGCACGTGAAAGGGATGGCTGCCATCAAATGAATTAATTACCCAGCGTTCCCGTTCCCCCAATCGTACTCGTTCATTAATGACTCGCATGTCCATGGACTGTCGATTTATGCCCATGGACATCTCGATATTGTTCTGGAAGGCCCCCAAAACACCTCTGCGCCTATTGTCTCTCATGAATAGATCAAAGCGTCGGACTGGCCAGTTTCTTTGAGCTGTAGGCCGGTTTATTGAATTCAATTGGCGCGGCAGCGATTCGCGAATAGCAGGTAAGCCGGGGTCGACTGTAAATTGTAGAACTTCAAACATATCTCCCAGTCCACCAGGCTCCCGGTTGCGCCTTCGGTTGCGTTCGCCCTCGTCGCGCCTTCGTTCATCATTGACTGCCTGGGCTCGGGGCCCACTGACTAACATGGCAGGATTGCCATCGGAAAAATCGACGACCACTTCGTTTCTCTCTCCCGGTGACATTACTAGTTCACGAATGGGTACAGGTTCCTCAAGGAAGCCACCGTCAGTTGCTATCTTGAGGAATTCTCGATTGTCGGAGAAATGAAAACGGAAGTATCGTGCATTGGCGCCATTCAGCAAGCGTAGCCGAACTAATCCGGCTGGTACACGGTGGGTCGCATTAGCAATCCCATTTGCAGTGATAGTGTCACCAAGCATTCCATCTTCAACATCTTCGATGGAATAATCGAGCCGCCCCTGATCGTCGAATTTTCGGTCCTGGATAATGACAGGAATGTCGTCTACACCATAAGTTTTAGGGAGGGGCAAGGCATCACTGTTCTCGTCGTCAATGATTATCATGCCAGCTAACCCTTTGAAGGTTTGTGGACCTGTTTTGTGGTGGGTATGAGGGTGATACCAGGATGTAGAAGCTTGTTGTCGAATTGGCAACTCAAATGACCAACTACTATCTGGTTCGATCGCTCGCTGTGGACCACCATCTAGTTCGCCGGGTACGTGTAGGCCATGACCATGAATCGCGACCGCTTCTGAGAGTGTATTCCTGTAAGTGATTGGGATATTTTGACCATCGCGCACCCTGACTGTGGGGCCGAGATTAGGACCGTTGAAACCTGTAGTGGGTGTCATTATTCCTGGAAGCAATTCAACCTGTCCGCGACCCATCGTGAGTTCTATTGGACGCTCATCTGTGGAATCAAGTAGTGGGGGGATAGGCATCTGCCTCCTGGCGCCACCAACGCTGTGAAAACTAATTGCTGACGCACCCGCGCTTATCCCACCGATTAGAAATCTTCTTCTATTCATTGTCGTATAGCACCTAAAAAGTAGTTTGTATGCTTAACAGCAAAGTTCTGTATCGACTACTACAAGAGTTTTGGATGAGTCTGATATCCCCGGCTATCGTCGTAGTTTCGTATCTTTCTCGATAGCGACAACCTGACGCATCGAGAGTGTTTTCAGATTCCAACCTGAACACCCAATCATCAAACCAGATTTTTTGTACAAAAAGATCGAGTGAGCGAGCACGATCGTTGCGAGTGCGAGTAATGATGTCCACGTCATGAAAACCACCCCAGATCGGATAGTTATAGTCGATGCCATAACTTAGATTCAGGGAGGTGATGTCATGTTGGAATTCAATATTGGCCCCTCCGCGATCGTCTGTGCGTATATTCTGATTGATAAATGGGTTAAGGATTTCTGAATCAAGCACATTGAGTCGTAAAGAGACTATCGCATTCGGAAGGTTAAATTGATTAAGCCGGAAGCTTGCTCTCGTCCTCCAGCCATATTCTTTTGCTGGCCCAACGTTGCCGGTAGCAGATTGCGGTCTATTCGGATCTCTGGTGGCATCGATTCGGCCAATCTTGTTGTCGATATTCGTATAAAAGATGCTGCTTGAAATGACACCTCCATCATTAGGCAACCGATATTCCAATTCAGCTTCATATTGCCAGCTTGTTTCTGGCTCCAATGCAGGATTTCCTGCATATCCATCAATGTCACGGTCATCTTCATTAGCAGTGGCGGCGAAGGCGGAGAAGCTAAGCTGAGAAACTTTTCGCGTGATGGTTCCACGAAAACGGAAGTTGTCCGCAAAGTTGAAGCGGTAATCGAATGTGGGACGCCAGAACTGAAAATCTCGAACCTTATTAACTATTCCAGTT
>QXYM01000119.1 GCA_009886945.1 Litorivicinus sp. | reverse complement strand
CGACGTGATCGATGTGGGAATGGTGCCAACGCCGGTGTTGTATTTTGCCGCCCTTACACTCGGGACAGGTTCAGGAGTGATGGTCACAGGTAGCCATAATCCGCCTGACTACAACGGCTTTAAGATGATGATTGGTGGGCACACGCTCTACGGTGACGAGATCACCGGTCTTTATGACGCGATCGAACAATCCAATCTCAACGAAGGTCTTGGCCAAATCACCACTGCCGATGCGTTAACACCCTATCTAGAGACCATCTGCGACGATGTCGTTCTCGAGAAGCCATTAAAAGTGGCAGTCGATTGTGGAAATGGCGTGGCTGGGGTCTGTGCAGAACAGTTGTTTTCACGGCTTGGTTGCGAGGTGATCCCGCTATTTACAGCGGTTGACGGCCGGTTCCCTAATCATCACCCCGACCCCTCTAAGCCCAAGAACTTGGTTGATGTCATCGCAGCTGTTGGCTCGGAAGCTTGCGATCTAGGCCTTGCTTTCGACGGGGACGGAGACCGCGTTGGCGTCATCACTGAAACCGGACAATCCATTTTTGCCGATCGGCTCATGATGCTGTTATCTGAAGATGTATTAAGCAGAAATGCTGGTGCCACCATCATTTATGACGTGAAGTGCAGTCGGCATTTGGGTCCCGTGATTCAAAACGCAGGTGGCAAGCCTATGATGTGGAAAACTGGACACAGCCTTGTGAAAGCCAAAATGAAAGAGACAGGCGCATTACTCGCTGGAGAAATGAGCGGACATATTTTTTTCAAAGAGCGCTGGCTTGGATTTGACGATGGCCTTTATACGGCTGCGCGCCTATTGGAAATCTTCGCAAAATCGCAGCAGACAGTCTCCGCACAGTTTGATCTGATCCCCAATGACGTTTCCACACCAGAACTCAACATTGAAGTGCTGGATACCGAAAAATTCGAGATTGTCGAACGCGTTGCATCGATCATTGCCGATCAAGGATTGCCCGTCTCAACTATTGATGGTGTTCGTGTTGATCTCGACTCTGGCTGGGGTTTAATTCGTTGCTCCAATACCACTCCAAATCTAGTGTTACGCTTTGAGGCTGAATCACAAGAAGCATTAGAGACAATCCAGAGTACAATGCTCGATGCCTTGAAACAGGCAGAACCCAGTTTGGAGCTCGAAACACTATGCTAAGCCTGGCTCGTGCCACAGAAGTTGCACAGGTCCTCTCCGAGGCCCTGCCGTATATCCAGAAATTTGCCGGACGGACGATCGTTGTCAAATATGGCGGGAATGCAATGATTGACGATGCGCTGAAAGCATCGTTCGCGCGAGATATCGTATTGATGCAAGCGGTCGGGATGCGACCAATTGTTGTGCATGGCGGCGGACCACAAATTGGCGAACTCCTTGAGCGGTTGAACATCGAATCACGATTTGTCGATGGTATGCGTGTGACCACCGAAGAAACCATGGATGTCGTTGAAATGGTTCTCGGTGGGTTGGTCAACAAAGAAATCGTCAGCCTGTTAAATCTGGCCGGTGGCCGTGCCATGGGACTGACCGGTAAAGACGGCCAACTGATTCGTGCCAAGCAGCTAAAAATTGAACGAAAAAGCCCTGAGCTCGAAGCCCCCGAGATCATCGATATTGGTCACGTCGGACAGGTTGAGTCCATTGATACGCGGGTGCTGACCATGTTGACTGAAAATGATGTCATCCCAGTCGTCGCACCCATTGGCGTTGGTCCGACCGGGGAGTCCTACAACATCAACGCGGATTTAGTTGCTGGCAAACTCGCTGAAGTGCTGAACGCTGAAAAACTGATGCTGCTCACAAACACCGCCGGCGTATTAGATCAAACCGGCCAAGTCGTCACGGGCCTTGTCTCCGATGAAGTCCGCGCGTTGATCGACGATGGCACCATCTCTGGCGGAATGCTGCCGAAAGTGGCGTGTGCATTGTCTGCAGTGAACGCCGGCGTCAACAGCGCCCACATTGTCGACGGTCGAGTGCCGCACTCAGTCCTGCTTGAAATTTTCACTGATCAAGGCGTTGGGACACAGATTCTCAGAAAACGCAGTTAACTCAACCGGCACCGTATTGGGCACGGTAGGCTTCAATTCGAGGGGCGACGTCGCTTGAGATACGCGGATCGTCTGCCGCGAATGCCAAAATATCGTCAAGCGTCACGATGGAGATCGGAACCAAGTGAAAGGTATCGGCGAGTTCCGCCAAGGCCGATCGCGATCCTTCTTGACCTCGCTCTTGCCGGTCGACTGCCACGCAAAACGCACACAACGACGCGCCCTGTGCTTCAATGAAATCCACTGATTCACGGACTGCCGTTCCCGCTGTGACCACATCGTCGATCGCTAATATGCGTCCGGAAAGCGCCGCGCCCAGGAGTGTTCCGCCTTCACCGTGGTCTTTGACTTCTTTGCGATTAAACGAGACGGGGTAATCCTGGCCGTCTTCGGCAAAAGCGACAGCAACAGCGCTGGCCAACGGGATCCCTTTGTAGGCTGGGCCAAATAACCCGTCGAATTCGAGGCCTTGGTTCACAATTGCATCGCGATAACAACGACCCAGCGTTTGAAGCTGCGCGCCTGTCGAAAAAGCAGAGGCATTAAAAAAATAGGGACTCACTCGCCCAGACTTTAGTGTGAATTCACCAAAGGTAAGTGCACGGGCTTCCAGAGCTAATTCGATAAAGGAACGCTTGTATGGGGACATAAGACACGTCTAACATTACACTGATCGTTTAAAAATAGTACACCAGTTCGACTGGTCACTCACTTCAAGGACAGAAATTCTTTTGATGCGTGTAATCAGCCTCCGCTGTCACGGTTTGATTTCGGCCGTTAAGCAAGGCTTAACTGAATGGCTTGCCAGCAAAGATGCAGACATTATCTGCTTGCAGGATATCCGTGTCCGTGAGTACAAAGTGGCTGACGATGCTCGTTTCTGTCCTGAAGGCTTTCAATCGTTCTACTTTGAAGGTGAGGACGAGGGCAAAGGTGGCGTCGCCATTTTTACGCGACACACGCCGAAAGCGGTGATGCGGGGCCTCGGCTCCTATGATCTCGATCGAGACGGGCGCTATATCCAAGCCGATTTCGAACACGTCAGCGTTGTCTCGATTCTTCCGCCGTCACCAACATCTGATCCAAAAGAACTCAGAGCAGCATTTTTAGAATCACTCGAAACCTGGATGCGAAAAATACGCAAGAAACGACGCCATTTTATTTTCTGTGGCGATTTTGGCGTTGCTGCACGAACTCTCGATCTTGAAGAGTGGCATCAACACAATGAGTCACCGGGCTTTACCAAAGAAGACCGACATTGGATCGACAGTCTGTTGAATGATGTGGGTTATGTCGACGCATTCAGAGAAGTATTTGCCAACGAGCCCGCCTACAGCTGGTTTCCTGGCCCGGATGTCTTCGAGATGCCAAACCCTGGAGCGTGGCGAACAGACCTTCAATTAGTCTCCCAAGAAATCGCACGACGGGTCCTTGCGGCAGGCTATGTGGCAAAGCGTCCTTTCGACGACCGGGTTCCCCTGATCGTCGACTACGACATTTCTCTTAGCACAGAAGCCGAAGACTAACCTTCGGCAAGTGCTGCTTTTTGAGCGGTAATCAGCCGTATAATCCCATGCTCACCCAAATCAAGCAGTGCATTTAATTCTTGGCGATTAAAGGGGGCTTCCTCTGCTGTCCCTTGGATTTCAATCAGCTGAGAGCCTTCGGCCATCACGACATTCAGATCCGAATCAGCACTCGAATCCTCGGGATAGTCCAAATCGAGAATCGGTTGCCCCCGATAAATGCCGACCGATACTGCCGCCACGAAACCAATCAAGGGATCTTCGGACAATAGACCCTGCCGCTGCAATCCGTTCAAGGCATCCATTAACGCCACCATGCCCCCTGTGATCGCAGCCGTTCTGGTCCCGCCATCGGCCTGCAGGACATCACAATCAATGGTAATTTGTCGCTCACCCAATTTTTTCAGATCAATCGCTGCGCGCAAAGAGCGCCCGATTAATCGCTGAATTTCTTGCGTGCGTCCTGATTGCTTTCCTCGAGCGGCCTCACGATCGGAGCGCGTGTGAGTGGAGCCCGGTAACATGCCATATTCTGCGGTCACCCAACCTTGACCCTTGCCCTTCATCCAACGTGGGACTTGCTCGACAACTGATGCCGTGCAAAGCACTCGAGTATCACCAAATTCAACCAATACAGAGCCTGCTGCATGACGGGTAAATCGACGAGTAAATGATATTGAACGCAGTGCATCGAATGCGCGGCCGCTTGGTCGCATGGCAGAACCTCTCTAATTGAACTAAGCTTTCGGAATTAAATTGTATTATGACTCTCTCAAACGGATCTTTCATGCCGCAGGGCCAGCTATTTGTCATATCAGCACCATCGGGTGCTGGCAAAACCAGTCTCGTTGCTGCCACCATCGCACGCGTTTCCGATTTAACGGTTAGTGTATCGCACACAACCCGAAGCCCGCGCCCAGGTGAAGTCGATGGCCGAGACTATCACTTTGTTGATCAATCGGAATTCGACGCGCTGATTGCCTCACAAGCTCTGTTTGAACACGCGCAAGTCTTTGGAAATTTTTACGGAACCTCTAAGGAAGCCATCGAATCACAATTGGCTTCTGGGATCGATGTGATTCTTGAAATTGACTGGCAGGGTGCATCACAAGTCCGCATGATGGCGCCAGACGCCGTGTCGATCTTCATTCTGCCACCGACCCGTGACGCATTGAGAGAACGGTTGATTGGGCGTCAACAAGACGATTCAACGATTATCGACGCACGGATGGCTGAAGCCGACGAAACCATCGAACAAGCACCGCACTTTGACTATTGGGTCATTAACGATGACTTTGAAATGGCCCTTGGACAGCTGAAATCAATCATCATCAGCCATCGCCAGCGTCGACCTCAAATTCAGGCTAAACACCCGAATTTTCTAGAAAAACTTCTCGGTCACCAATAAATTGCATATACTATGCGGCTCCCTGATTTTTAACTAAGGATGAACCATGGCTCGAGTGACTGTCGAAGACTGTCTTGAAAACGTCGAGAACCGTTTTGAGCTCGTCATGCTCGGCACACGCCGCGCGCGACAGCTGTCAACTGGCGGCAAAGACCCGCTGGTCGCGGAAGAAAATGATAAGCCCACCGTGATCGCACTGCGTGAAATCGCCGAAGGGCTGATTAATCGTGAAGCGCTCGATGCGGAAGATGCGAAAACAGAGGCAGAGCTTGAAATGGCTCGCGCACGTTTTGAACCACGTCAGCCGGTTTTCGATAACGATTTCTAAGTCATGAATGCCGCCGTCGAAACCATTGACGGCTTATGCGGCCGTCTGACCCGATACCTCGAGGATCATGAAATCCGCCAGGTCAGACGCGCATATCTCTACTCCGAACAAGCACACGACGGGCAGAAACGCCGATCAGGCGATCCCTACATCATCCATCCCCTTCAAGTCGCTGAAATTCTCTCGGATATGCGGATGGATCACCAGAGTCTGATGGCGGCGATGTTGCATGATGTCATCGAAGACACCGGGATCGCCAAAGATGCGCTGCAATCCCAATTTGGTGAAGCTGTCGCTGAATTGGTTGACGGTGTCAGTAAGCTCACGCACATCAGCTTCGAAACACGAGCCGAGGCACAGGCCGAAAACTTTCAGAAAATGACGCTGGCAATGGCCCGGGATATTCGGGTGATCATCGTCAAACTGGCTGATCGGCTCCACAATATGCGCACGATCGGCTCGCTCAACCCCGAAAAGCGCCGTCGTATCGCCAAAGAAACACTGGATATCTACAGCCCCATCGCCAATCGGTTGGGCATGTACGAGCTCCGCAGTGAACTGCATGAACTGGCCTATCGCGCGATGTTTCCCATGCGCATCGAACGCATCGAGCGCGCGGTCCAGACAGTGGCCGGTAATCGCAAAAAAATCGTTTCCGAGATCCTAGAATCACTTGAGAGCGCACTGGAAAAAAGCGGCATTAAAGTTCGCATCGAAGGGCGTGAAAAAGCAGCCAATAGCATTTACCGCAAGATGCGTGACCAGCGAAAATCGTTCTCCGACATCATGGATGTTTATGCCTTTCGCATCGTCACAGACTCCGTCGATGATTGTTATCGGACGCTTGGAATTGTGCATAATTTATACAAGCCTCGTCCCGGACGGTTTAAAGACTACATCGCGATCCCAAAAGCAAATGGCTACCAGAGTCTCCATACGACACTCTTTGGCATGCATGGCGTGCCCATTGAAATTCAAATCCGAACCTCAGAAATGGATGCCATGGCTTCTGGCGGTATTGCGGCACACTGGTTGTATAAAGCGGGGTCTGACGATACCGCCGCAGTACAGCGCACCAACCGCTGGGTCAAAGGGCTTTTGGAAATCCAGCAACGCGCCGGTAACTCGCTCGAATTCATCGAAAACGTCAAAATCGATCTCTTCCCCGACGACATTTACATTTTCACGCCGAAAGGCAAGATCATGGAATTACCCAGTGGGGCAACAGCGGTCGATTTCGCCTATGCAGTGCACACAGACGTCGGAAATCGGTGTGTTGCATGCCGAATTGATAAGGCGCTAGCGCCACTCTCAACGGTTCTTCAATCCGGTCAAACGGTGGAAATCGTCACCGCCAAGCACGCCAAGCCGAACCTCGCTTGGCTCTCGTTTGTCGTGACCGGAAAAGCACGTTCAGCCATTCGTCACTTCCTCAAAAATCAGCAACGGTCAGAATCGGTGAGTCTCGGTCAACGCTTATTAAGTCGTGCTTTAGCCAATCTAGGGTCCAGTTTCGACCGAATTCCAGACGAACAAAAACAGACGTTGGTCAAAGAAGCTGAATTCATTGAATTTGACGACATTCTTGAAGATATCGGACTGGGTAACCGAGTCGCCTATTCCATTGCGAGACGGCTAGTCCCTGATGCGGATTCAGAGCCCGCCAAGTTGTCCCAAAATGGGGATACAAGGCCTCTTGCAATCAAGGGATCTGAAGGACTGTTGACCAGCTATGCAAAATGTTGTCGCCCGATTCCGGGAGATCCGATCATCGGACACATCTCTAAAGGCCGTGGCATGGTGATTCACCATGAAACCTGTAACAACGTCTCAGAAATCCGTGATAACCCGGAAAAATCCGTCTTCTTAACCTGGGACGATGATCTCAATGGCGAGTTTTATACCGCTCTCAAAATCATCGTCGAGGCAGAAACCGGCATCATTGCCAATATTGCGTCTGCAGTCTCCGAAGCCGATGCAGCAATCGACCGCATCAATCGCGAGGAGCGGGATGCGAAAACCAGTGTGATCGTTCTTGAAGTCGGCGTCCGTGACAGACAACATCTCGCAAATGTTGTCCGTCATATTCGGCGCATCAAGTCGGTTATGAAAATCTCACGAATACGAGCTTAATCATGAACAAAAGTTTTATCGCGACAGCAGATGCACCTGCTGCCATCGGCACCTATTCTCAAGCCGTTAAAGTTGGCCAGACCACTTACTTATCTGGGCAAATCCCTCTAGTCCCAGGCAGCATGGCTCTGGTTGAAGGTGACATTGAGGCGGAAATCCGCCAAGCGTTTAGCAACCTCAAAGCCGTCTGTGAAGCAGCCGGAGGTGGCCTCAATCAGCTTGCCAAGGTGCATATTTTTTTAACTGACCTCGATCATTTTCCAGTCGTCAACCAAGTCATGGAGGAGTTATTTGAAGCTCCTTATCCAGCACGGGCGGCGATTGGAGTGAC
>QXYM01000118.1:19658-36443 GCA_009886945.1 Litorivicinus sp. | reverse complement strand
TACGCGCCTCCAAGCCTTTTAGAGTTATTGACTTAAACAGTTTGTCATTTGATTTATTTCGAATTTCCCATGACCAACAGAGACGATCTTAGGTTTCGGATGGTGTGACCGGTGTCACCGTTAGTGGCCTTATTAATCTCTGATGTCAATCACAGAGATGCTCTGAACGTGGTCAACTGCAAATCTTTGATGCATTTGAAATGCTTTATATTTCCGCTGAGAAGTACGCGGTTCTCTTCAACTGCGGTGGCCGCGACTAGCGCATCGGCAACACCCGTTCCATGCGATAACGCATATTCTTCGACGTAAATTGAGGCTCGATAACCAATCCTTTCTGACAGTGGTAATGTTTCAAAATAAAATTCTTTCAAGAATCCCTTGATCTGATGTGCCTCCCGCTTACTGTTTGCCCCCTGCAGCAGTTCCATAAGTGTCACCAGAGAGATCGCTCTATCTGAGGCATCATCAATAGCAGCCGCAGCCTCCACGCTTCCACGCAGATACCAAATAAGAACATCTGTATCAAAGATCATCGTAGCGCTTTCGTCTGAGTAGGGCGACTTGATCAGTTGCGCTAGTTTCGCCAATTTTATTTGCAGCCCACATGCCAAATGCCTTGTGCTTAGAAGCAGATAACTGCGTCGTTTCTGATGCTGTATTGATGGGGTTCATGATGGCCGCAGGTTTCCCTCTGTAGAGCACCGTCACCTTTTCTTTGCGATTAATCGCATTGATGATTTCCTTAGATTTCTTTCGTAAATCAACAAATGATGCTTCCATGACTTGCTCCCAATGTGTTCATATGAAGTATACACTCGAAAGAAAAAAACTGAAGAGTCAACCAAAGCTTTCGATGGTGAGGGTGAATTAGAGACATTCGATTCGGGTTCTACCCTATTTCACAGAGAGTCTAAAGCTGAAGCGTGTTTCGGTGGGGGAGTTGCCGAAATTGGGCCCGATTGTGAACAGGCTCTGTAGCACACTTTTATTTTTACTGATGAATACTCTACTTTGTATGGTGTGCAAGCTTTTGCAAATCCGTGGACATCGGTTCGATTTCGGTATGCACCTTCATTGATTTTCATGAAAGGTCCGGCCTTGATATCTGGCTTTCATCAGATTGTTTTGACATGGCGACGAGGGGTTCGGACGCCCCGGTTATCGACGGAAAATCACTAACCAGCGCCAAAAATTGAGCAACTGAAAGAGTGTGCCTGCGACATAAGTCAGGGCGGCGGCCATCAGGATCTGTCGAGACGGTTGAATTTGTGTTTCTGATAGATAGCCGGAGGCCAACAATGGCAGAGCCTTGTTGAAGCTTGCGTCAATCTCAACAGGGAGCGTGATGAATTGGACTAAAACGCCGTAGCCAAGAATTAAAAAGGCGCCTGCGAACGAGAACAAACCTACATGAGGCGACAGTGTCAGCGCTCCAAAGAACGGGCTGACTGCCAACATCGCGGATCCCACTATTTGTGCGGTCGATGCAGATTGAGCGAGCCACTGACGTAAGTGAAAAAACGTTTCTCCACGCGCGTGCTGAATTGCATGGCCACATTCATGGGCGGCAATCACAATCGCGGCCAATGTTTTTCCGTCATATTTGTCTTGTGTCAGCGCGACCGACCGATCATGAGGATTATAATGATCACCTGCTTCGGTCACGACGACATTGACGTCATGTAAATCAAATCGATCCAATAGATGACGAGCTAGCTCACCGCCGGTTCCTGGAAAATTCGATTCCGGATTGCGATTATATTTTTTCAGGACATGAGAAACCCAAAGGTTCGGTCCAAATAGAATCAGCGCGCCAATAGCAATCAATATGATGAATACCAAGGGAGTCCCTCTTTTTGGTGGTGTGCCAGTGAATCACTGGTCATCGAGTTCTGTCTTCATCCTTTCTACTTAAGGACATCGCAACAAATGACAAGCAAAAGCCATGGGAAGACTGAGAGAGCAGTATCCGAAGCACGCTATGGGGCAGCGATAGGTTGCCAGCAACTCTGGCGATTCAAAGATGTGCCCCAAACAACTCAACCGAGAATATACGATTGCCTTGAGGAGTCCGAATGAACCGAATCAATCCAGCGAAATTACTGCACAGCAAATGGACGGCTGTTGAGCCCAAAAATAAAGAAAAGCATTTTTTGGTTGTTGAGGTTGACTACGATGAGGAGGGTATCGTGATCGATTGCCTTCTCGAAGCAGTCATGAGTCGCCGAAAAACCTCTGTTAACTGGCGAGATCTAACCAATAGCGACCACTGGAAACAAGGCTGGAAATGAATCGGTGATGTGGAGGACATGGCGAGCGTCGCGATACCGCTTTACGGGTCAAATGACGTTTGTTGCGCAAGAAGATATTGAAAGATTTGTTCGGATCCGGAGGGTGTTCGATGTGTCCATATCTGGCTTTTGACTGGCTTCCAGTTCGCGTCTTTGGAGTCGTTTAAAGTCGATACTAAAGAATTGGCATCGTAGCGTTGAACAGGCAGCCCAGAACAGGTCTCAGGTCCATCTAAGTGAAATGTTGCCAATAAAGCGTAGCCATCGGGTCGGACCGCTCGATGAAGAGAGTGCAGATACTGTTGAATGGATGTGTGATCCATCTGAAAGTGAAAGACGGCTCGATCGTGCCAGAGATCAATGAGCGCTGGTGGTTGCCACTGATTGAGATCTCCCACAAACCAGGTGATGTGAGACGCTTGATCCTTGAGTTGATGTTGTAATGCCTGCGAAGCACACTGAGACCATTCAACGTGAGTTAAATTGCGATAGCCAGCATCGAGTAGTGCGGGCAATAACATTGACCTACCTGCACCAATGTCTGCAATTGACGACGATCGGGGGAGGGTTTCACGAATCCATTGTTGCGACAATGATTGCGCACTCTCTGTCCACGAGAGACTGTGGTCACCATTTTGCTCGTAGCGGCTTTCCCAATGATGTTGAATGGCATGGCTCGATTGGTGAGATTGATGCTGGGCGTCCTTCATAGCCTTGTCTCGGTTTTGGTCGATAGCCAGATAGTAATCTGATCTATGCCATGATGCATGAACGACTGAGGTGTCGCTTGATGATGAAGGATTGAGCCAATTGAGGTTTGGATAAGGCGATTGAACGGTTAGCGGTTATCTTTCCGTGCGAGTTCAATCACTTGATCTTTCTTGATTGAGACGCTTTGGCCCGGATTGTCCTCAAATTGGACAATGATCGTTTCGCGTTTTTTCCCGATAAAACCAGTGACGGTTCCTTTCCTTTCGGGTGCGCCGACGGTGATCCGATCACCATATTTATAGGGTGTATTGAGGCTTAAGTTTGACCAATATTCGTTAGACACCTGATGTCCCTCTGACGGATGAAAAAGCTACGCCAGGACGGCGTAGCTTTAGCAGTAAACTCAGCTTTCGAGGCTGATGTTCGTTGCAGAGGTTTTACCGCGCTCTTCTTGCAACTCGTAAGAGACTTTTTGGCCATCATTCAAAGAACGAATGCCTTTCAACGACAGAGCTGAGATATGTACGAAGACATCTTTCCCGCCGTCATCTGGAGTGATGAAACCAAAACCTTTACTCGTGTCAAAAAATTTAACAACACCTGTGCTCATAATAATTTTCTCATATAGAAGATAGTTTTTGCCCCACGGCATTGATGCCGAGAGGTCCGTAGATTTCAAAGAGGAATTCGAAGAAAAGTCAGAAACTGCGCTAGGAAGATCTAATGAAAGCGACGGTAGTAGAACACACTGTTTGGGTAATAGATACTCTTTGTTGACGATGCACTTCGTCTGTTCGCGTCGAATTGGCGTTTTCGTCGCTGAAATGTTACGTTACCTTCGGTACTCAGGGACGTACGTGCGACTTGCCTGTTGGACTGGATATTTGAGACAAGGTGGTTTCAAGTCCGTTCAGTTCTTCGATGGTCCAGTGGGACTGGCCAGAGTGATTCATTTCATCAATGCTTCCAGGTCGAGTGCATAGAGTTCGTTGATCGCCGCATTGATCAATCGGTGACGAATGATTCAGTCGGTTGATTCATTGACCCATCTCAAGATCCAATTCCGAGCCATCTGCCACACTACCCGGTCACTGAAGGAGCAAGCCATGCAAAACGTCGAACATCACTGTTTATCTCAAGAATTTCCTGAACTCAAAGAACGTATTCACGACATGAAAATGAGTAATGCACATTTTAAAAAACTGCATGATGAATACACGGAATTATCCAAGCAAATTGAAAACATGATTACCGAAGTGACTCCTGCTTCCAATATCACTGAGGAAACGTTGAAGTCTCAGCGAGTTCACCTCAAAGATCAGCTGTATGGCATGTTGATCGGGTAAACGCTGAGATTCTCAATGACCTAAAGGCCACTGTTGCCGCTAGCCATGATGAAAAAAAAGGGGAGCAA
The DNA here is from genome assembly GCA_009886945.1 of Litorivicinus sp. Taxonomy (GTDB): domain Bacteria; phylum Pseudomonadota; class Gammaproteobacteria; order Pseudomonadales; family Litorivicinaceae; genus HIMB30. The sequence continues at coordinate 32,027 of QXYM01000118.1, read as the reverse complement.
AGCTCCCCGGAAAAGCTCGATGATGTCATGATCATCGTGGGCATTGAGGGTTAAGTATGCTGTCCTCTGCGGAGGAAATCTTTGACTTGTGTCAATGTTTAGGGATTCGCCAGTTCATCAAAGGTCGCGAGAGCCTCCGCTGAATACATCAGCGCCGGTCCACCTCCCATATACACACAAACAGCCAGGGTTTCCTCGAGCTCTGCTCGTGTTACCCCGAGGCCGATGAGCGCTTTCATATGGAATGCGATGCAGGCCGAACAGTGCTGGCTAATCCCAAGAGCCAGAGCGATCAATTCTTTGTGTTTTGACGGGATTTCACCGTTAGCCATTGCGACTTTGGCCATCCCCCCAAAACCTTGCATCAGCTCGGGATTGGCCGCGCGAAATGGCGCTAGGACATCATTTACATCGTGCATCAGTTGACGATGGTTTGTGGTTTGCATGCGTTGAGTCTCCCAAATTTGAAAGACTCACTCTAACCAAGTTCCACCGACCGAGAGGCCTCGGCAAGTGCATGAATTGATTCAGATCACTTCGACTGAATTTCTGATCAAGTGGATGGGCTCAGGAGCTGCTTGGCCATCCAGTCAATCACAAACTGCCGGGCAACTCGACCGCCGCGCCCGCCACGCCCAATCGCAAACCGGTTCGCTTCAATCGCCATGGTCTCGGAGAATTCGGGAAGGTCGAGATTTTGTCCTAATTCGTGATACCAGTGTTTGACAATCGTGATGTAAACCTCCTGAGAGTAGGGGTAAAACGACAGCCAAAGACCGAAACGATCCGATAGAGAAACCCGTTCCTCAACCGCGTCGCCTTGATGAATTTCTCCATGAACAACGGTTGCCTGTTGATTATCGCTCATTGGCTCAGAGACCAAATGTCTGCGGTTACTGGTGCAGACCACTAAAATATTACTGCCAAACTCCTCCAGGGTGCCGTCCAGAACAGTCTTCAGACCTGAGTATTCGCGCTCCCCATCTTCAAAGGTGAGGTCATCGCAATAGATCAAAAATTGAAACGGTTGTGACCTGACGTGTTCGACGATTGCAGGCAAATCGCCGAGGTGTGCTTTTTCGACTTCGACGATTCTTAGACCACGGTCGTGATAGGCGCTGAGCGCGGCCCGCACCATCGACGACTTGCCCGTTCCGCGCGCGCCCCACAGAAGAGTTGCATTGGCTGGAAGGCCTTTGAGGAACAATTCAAGGTTGGCCTTGAATTGATTGGCCTGCTGGTCAACACCGATGAGACCCTCGAACGTTTGATCAAGTCGAGGCTTTAGAGCGCGCAAATGACCCATATTGGCTCGATCATGGACCCAACGCGCGCACAGCGTTTCCTGCCATTGAATTTCGGGTGCGGGGGCTGGCAGTGTGTCGAGGAGGCGGTTCGCCAAAGTCAGTAGCGTTGAGCGTAAGTTTGTCATACTGGTTTCTTGATCAAAGTCCTTGTGTTTCGATGTCACAGTAGCCACATTCATAGCGAACGAAGGAGTATACAATGATTGACCTCTATTACTGGCCGACCCCGAACGGCAATAAAATTACGATGATGTTAGAAGAGTGCGGGCTCGACTACACCATTCATCCGATCAATATAACTGCAGGCGATCAATTTCAACCGGAGTTTCTCAAGTTGTCACCGAACAACCGGATGCCAGCGATTGTTGATCACGATCCCAACGACGGTGGTACTCCCATCGATCTGTTTGAATCCGGCGCTATTCTTCTTTATCTGGCCGAGAAAACGGGGCAGTTCTATCCAACAGATCTCAGAGAACGTTATTCGGTGATGAAATGGTTGATGTGGCAAATGGGTGGTCTTGGACCAATGGCCGGTCAGAACCACCATTTCGGGCGCTTTGCGGCAGAGAAAATCCCCTATGCGATCGAGCGTTATCGATCAGAGACCGCCCGACTCTACGGGGTCTTAAATGGAGCGCTTGATGGCCGGTCCTTTATCACCGGCGATTACTCCATTGCTGATATGGCATGCTACCCATGGATTGCTCGGTATGAGTGGCAAGAGATGGATTTGGGCGAGTATCCAAATGTGCAGCGTTGGTATGAGCAAATCGCCGCACGTCCAGCGACACAGACGGCCTATGCCAAGGGTGAAGCGGTTCGCAATGCTTGATCTTGCGCAACTCCTGACGCATCTCGTGTTGAACAGTGCAGAGAAATCCGTACATTGATGACCGAGATTAGTTCATAAGGGATAACAATGCGTTCATGGATATTCATCGCAGCTTTGATGGCTGCATCGGTACAAGCAGCTGACGAAAAGACCGCCTTGGAGAGGGGTGACTATGGCCCCTTGGATAAGGCACCAACAACCGCACTCTACGATTACCCGGTCCAAGTCAGTGAGCACGTTTTTAGTGCGATCGGCGCCACGCAACCGCCGACTTATGAGAATGCCGGGCACAACAACAATCTATCGTTCGTGATCGGATCTGAGGCCGTCTTGGTTGTGAACGGAGGATCGAATAATGCATTAGCGCGAGCGCTACATGATGAGATAAAAAGCAGAACGAATCTCCCGGTCAAATATGTCATCAGCGAAAATGGGCAGGGTCATGCCGTCTACGGGAATCACTATTGGAAGTCTCAAGGCGCGACCTTAATTGGGCACGTTGATGCGCAGCATGAGATGGATGAGAAAGGATTTGGTGGACTGGCTCGGATGCGCGAGTACGCGAAAGAATTTGCGCAAGACACGGAGTTAGTCAATTTTGATGTGACCTTCGACGATCAATATGCACTTGATCTTGGAGGTCTAGCTGTGATCGCTAAGATCTATGGATCGGCGCATTCACCGGGTGATGTCAGCGTCTTGATCCCGGACGATCAAGTGGTTCTGGCAGGCGATATGGCGTTCCATGTAAGAATGCCGCCGATTTTTGACAACACCGACACCGCGCTGTGGATCGAGAGCTTCGATCTCTTTGCTGAGGAGGTTTCCGACTGGACCATTGTTCCAGGTCACGGTGGTCCTACCGACCTCGCGACGGTGACAGCTGGGACGAAAGATTATCTAGTGTTTTTGCGCGATCAAGTGCAACAGATTCTCGATGACGGTGGTTCGTTGGATGAGGCTTATCAAATTGACCAAACGGCCTACAAGCATTGGCACACATACGATGAACTCGCAGCCAGAAATGCTGGCCGCGTCTTTGAGCGAATGGAATTTGAATAACGCTTAAGGGGTCAAGAAGTGGGTGATCAGCGTTTTTAACGTGGTATCGCCCGGTTCTCCAAACTGTTTCTGCGCGCGTCCACCCAGCACCAACAGCATATCTTCGAGTTCGTTGCCGCTTTGGCGAACAAAATCAAACGATTGAATATCATTTCCGGTATATCGCTCCGGTCCTAAGATCACGCACAGCTTGGATTCAACTTTTGAGAGCGTCCGCCGCACGCGATAGCCATTGACGAAGACCCCTTCGTTGCGGTGACCGTGAACTTCGGTTTGCGTTGAGGGTGTGATGGCTGAAAAACTGACTGGCCGCCCGAGTTCCAATTGCATCACTCCGAGTGAGAAATCATCGATTCCGAGTGTAAAGTTGGCTTCTCCGGCAAGAAAGATGACCCAGCTTTTGATCGATGACTTGATCACATTGCTGTCCCATTCCGCCAGAACAGGGGCGTCTTTATAGGACATTGCCAATTTCTCACTGATGGCATCAGTGACGGCATCGAATTGTTTTCCAAGGAATTTCTTTCGGTCTTCCGGCCCCAATTCTTTGGCATGCGCTTCAATTTGAGCACGTAATAAGCGCTCGCTGTGTTTGTGAAGAATCGGAACTAAGAGTGAATTAGACGGGTGCATCGCTATAATCTTGGCTGTAAAGACAAAAGGATACCAGTTTGCACGAACTCCCCGATAGCCTGCCGAGCAATTTGATTTCGGTTTTAGCCTCGCCATCTCACCCAGGAAATATTGGTGCTGTGGCTCGCTCATTAAAAACGATGGGGTTGTCATCGTGTCGACTTGTGAGCCCCGATGACTACCCGTCGCCGATTGCTTCGGCGAGAGCGTCAGGTGCATTAGATATCCTGAATGGCGCTTCTCTGTATGAATCCTTTGATGATGCGATTGCTGATTGTCGGATTGTGGTGGGGACGTCAGCGCGATTGCGATCGCTGGCATATCCGCACGTGACACCGCGTCAGATTGCGCCACTGTTGATCGAAGAAGCTGAAAAAGGGCGCGTTGCGATTTGTTATGGCCGCGAAGAATGCGGCTTATTGAACGAGCAGTTGGCGCGTTGTCACTACCACATCGAAATCCCTGCCAATCCGCAATATTCGAGTTTGAATCTTGGTTCAGCGGTGCAAGTCATGTCCTATGAGTTGCGTCTCGCTTGTCTAGAACGTCAGGGCCGATCAGGGATTGAGTCGAAAGACAGCTGGCCGCCGACCTATGATCTTGAGCGCTTTGGTTGCGAGTCTTGGGACGAAGAACCAGCCACAGCCCGCGAAGTGGATGGTTTGATTGAACATTTTGAGCGAGCGACAGCGCACAGTGGATTTCTCGATCCGAAAAACCCGATGCTTGGTATGGCCCGCTTGCGAAGGTTATTCAATCGAGCACGAGTCGATCGTGTCGAAATTAATATTCTGCGTGGGATTTTGAATAGCATTGAAAAGATGGATCCTCCAACCAATCAACAGACTGTTCAGGAGAATTACGGTTTGGCCAACGGAGAGCGGGATGATGTTTAAAGGGATGCAAGAGGATGTGCGTGCGGTATTTGATCGTGATCCAGCAGCCCGCCATTGGTTTGAAGTGATCACCACGAGCCCTGGGCTTCACGCGATTTGGATTCATCGAGTGTCTCACGCACTCTGGTGCTGCGGCCTGAAATGGTTAGCTCGGTTTATCGCGCAAACGGCGCGATTTTTGACCGGCATCGAGATCCACCCCGGTGCAAAAATTGGTCGTCGATTTTTTATCGATCATGGGATGGGTGTTGTGATCGGAGAGACCGCTGAAATTGGTGATGATTGTACGCTCTATCATGGTGTGACGCTTGGTGGAACGACCTGGAACCCCGGTAAGCGACATCCGACACTGAAGGACCGTGTGGTGGTTGGGGCAGGAGCGAAAGTCCTCGGGCCGATTGATATTGGTGAGGGTGCGCGTATTGGTTCAAATGCGGTGGTGACACGACCCGTGCCGCCAGACGCCACAGCGATGGGTATTCCCGCGCGGTTTGTGACCAAAGATCAAGCGGATCCTGAGTTTGAGGTGGAAAAGCGTCGTCGCGAGATGCATGAAAAAGCAGGGTTTGATTTGTATGCCCTAGGTGAAGACGTGCCCGATCCGTTGGTTCGATCCATCCATGCCATTCTTGATCAACTGCATCATGTGGATCAGAAAATGCACACGATGGGTGAGCATTTGTGCCAGGTAAACCCGAAGTACTGCGATGAGGATTTACCCACACTGGATGAAAAAGAACTCATGGGCGAGTTGGGTGTGCCTGATGGGAAATCGGATCGATCTGCATGATGACGGCTTATTTTGATAATGCATCCACGACGCCGGTTGATCCGCGCGTGATGGAAAAAATGTCGACGTGTTTGGGGGCTGATGGAACCTTCGGAAATCCAGCATCGACGACACATGGCTATGGTTGGTTGGCATCCGAAGAAGTGGAGTGGGCCAGAGAGACCATTGCACAGACCATCGGTGCTGACCCGCGGGAGATGGTGTGGACCAGTGGTGCGACCGAATCCGATAACCTGGCGATTCGTGGTGTGGTTGAAGCGATGCGTCACTCGACGGGCCGTTCAAAAATCATCACCATGGAAACCGAACATAAAGCCGTGTTGGATACGTGCGCGAACCTGCGTGATGTCGACGTGGTTTATCTCAAACCCGATGCTGATGGTGTCTTGAACCTCACTCGGTTGGCTGAGGTCCTAGACGGCAATACCTTGCTGGTGTCGGTCATGCTGGTCAATAACGAGACTGGGGTTGTGCAACCGATTCAGGAAATTGCCCGCTTGGCGCATCAGGTGGGTGCAGTCATGCATTCGGATCTGGCTCAATCGGTCGGCAAATTGGATTGGACTGTGGAGACACTGGGAATTGATTTGGGATCCTTGTCGGCGCATAAAATTCATGGCCCGAAAGGGGTTGGTGCGCTCTATGTGAAGCGCGGTGCTTGTCGGATTGCCGAGCAGCAGCATGGTGGACAGCATGAGCGTGGAATGCGCTCCGGGACGCTTCCGACCCACCAACTGGTCGGAATGGCTGAGGCCTACCGAATCGCCGCTGAGGAGAGCGGGGTGGAAATCAAACGAATCAACGGGTATCGAGAGCGGATTGAGGCCGCGATTGAAGCGATTGGAGGGATTCGGATGAATGGCGCCCGCGGTGTTCCTCATATTGTGAATGTGACAATTGATGGTGTGGATGCTGAACGATTGATGGCCGCGATGCCCGAAGTGGCAGTGTCTACTGGGAGCGCCTGTAATTCAGCGACTCTCGAACCGTCTCATGTCCTTCAGTCCATGGGACTTTCTCGGCAAGAAGGACTATCCTCTCTTCGTATTAGCGTCGGTCGGATGACCACCGATGAGGAGATTGATCTCTTGGTGGATACGTTGAGCCACGCAGTTTCGCAATTAAGGAGTGCAGCATGAATTTGGTGGTAACCCCAGAAGCCGTCGACCATCTCAAGGCGGCTTTGGCGCGGAATACGGATGCAACCGCGATTCGGTTAGGTGTCAAGACATCGGGTTGCTCGGGCTATGCCTATGTGATCGATTATGCAAAAGCCCCGACAGAGGCGGATCAGTTGTTTGATGTGAACGGACTGACCATTGTGGTGGATCCGATTTCAGAGCCATTACTTGCCGGTACAACCGTGGATTTGAAGATCGAGGGAGTCAACCGCACGCTCCGCTTTGACAATCCCAATGTGGTTAGTGAATGCGGTTGTGGCGAGAGCTTTGCGGTTGGGGCCTCTGTTCCTCTATAATCCGCGCCCGGAATAGTCCGAACTCAGTTGTTAAGGAGAAGCCATCGTGGCAGTCGAACGTACCCTATCTATTATTAAGCCAGACGCTGTTGGTCAAAATGTGATTGGCCAAATTGCCAGTCGTTTTGAAGCGGCGGGACTGCAAATCGTCGCGATGAAAATGCTTCAGCTGGATGATGAGCTGGCTGGTGGGTTTTATGCAGAGCATAAGGAACGTCCATTTTATAAAGATTTGGTTGCATTTATGACCTCTGGCCCTGTGGTTGTGCAGGTTCTGGAAGGTGAAAATGCGATCGCGACAAATCGTGAGCTGATGGGTGCCACCAACCCGAAGGAAGCAGCAGCTGGAACCATCCGTGCTGATTTTGCAGACAGTATTGATGCGAATGCCGTTCATGGATCAGACAGCCCTGAAAGTGCCGCGCGTGAAGTCGCTTATTTCTTTCAAGCGTCTGAAATCTGTTCGCGTTAAATGACAGAAACCTCGGTTGAGAAGGTCAATCTACTGGGATTGACCCTTCCAAAAATGGAAGCATTCTGTCTCTCAATCGGTGAGAAGAAGTTCCGTGGAGCACAGTTGGTGAAGTGGATTCATCAGCAGGGCGTCACGGACTTCGATCAAATGACCAATCTTTCCAAGTCGTTCCGAGACCAACTCAAGAGTATTGCCGAAGTACGCCCTCCTCGGGTGACCTTTCAGGGAGACTCAACTGATGGAACTCGGAAATGGCTCATGGAAGTGGATGGTGGATCCAAAATTGAGACGGTCTATATCCCTGATGGTGACCGCGGAACCTTGTGCGTGTCCTCCCAGGTTGGTTGTTCGTTAGATTGTAGTTTTTGCTCGACGGGCAAACAGGGTTTTAATAAAAACTTAACGGCTGCAGAAATCATCGGACAGGTGTTTTTGGCCGCAAAGTCCTTCGGATTGCCTGTGAAAGATTCTCAAAAACGCTCCGTGACTAACGTCGTCATGATGGGGATGGGCGAACCACTGTTGAACTTTGAGCCGGTGGTGGATGCGATGGCATTGATGCTCGAAGATCAAGCCTATTGCTTGTCGAAACGTCGTGTGACCCTATCGACGTCGGGTGTTGTCCCGAATTTGAATGAGCTAGCCAAGGTCACTGATGTGGCGTTGGCGGTTTCGCTGCATGCGCCAAATGATGCGCTTCGCAATGAGCTTGTTCCGATTAATCGGAAGTATCCGATTGCGGTGCTGTTTGACAGTATTCGAAATTATTTGGACGGATTGAGTGACAATCGATCTGTGACCTTTGAGTACACCATGCTGAAGGGCGTGAATGATTCCGACGCGCTGGCGCATGAATTATCCGCGCTCGCCAAGACGATCCGCTGTAAAATCAACCTCATTCCTTTCAATCCGTTTCCTGGGACTGATTACGAAGTGAGTTCACGGAATCGAATTTACGCGTTTCAGCGGATCTTACTTGCGGATGGTCATATCGTCACTGTGCGTAAGACTCGTGGCGATGATATCGATGCCGCATGTGGGCAATTGGCCGGTCAGGTAGCCGATAAAACCAAACGGTCGGCGCGCTATATCCAATTACAGGATGTGACTGCTCAACTGGACCAGGTGCCCCATTGATTCGGGCGATGGTGGCTGGAGTCATCATCGCAACCAACGCACTTCTGACGGGATGTCAGATATTTCCGACACCAGCAAGCGACACAATCTCACAACGGGTGCATCCGTTGTTGCAACTCGCTGATGCCCATATTGGGCGTGGTGATCTGACAGCAGCACTCCCTCTGATTATCCAAGCGGAACAGATCGCACCTGCTGCAACGACCGTCGCGTTAAAGCGTGCTGAGATTCTCGCGCGCCAGGGGGATCAGGCTGAAGCTCAGCGCATCTTTGGACGGTTGGACCGCCAAGAGCCCGAGGTGAGTCACGCCTACGCGCGTTTCTTACACGAGATCGGCCAACCAACGAGGGCGATTGGAGTCCTTGCGGTGGCTTGTGATGCGATTGATTACCCACATCGTTTCGAGGCATTACAATTACGGACGCAACTATTGATCGCCAGCCATCGATTTCTCGAGGCAGGTCATGATCTCGATCAGTTATCTCGGATGAGAACGGGTGATTCATCGATTCAATTGGTCCGTGTCCAGATGTTATTGAAATCAGGACAGGTGCGTGAAGCATTAGAGATTTACCAGGCGATCAGTCGGTCAGCGAAAACGGGAAAGTTGGCTCAAGAAATCGAGAGCGACTTTCGTCAGTTAGCGAAGCGACTGAAGATCGTGGGACGAGACTTTGGTCCTTACGACTTCTGATGTATGATCTGAGCGTATTCATTTCAGATTGATCGTATGTCGATAGAAAATAATGAACCCGCTGTCGCTGGCACGACTGCTTTACCAGGTTCTCTCCTGCGGAAAGCACGTGAGGAGAAGGGGCTGACCATCGATGAGATGTCGGCGATCTCGAATCTGACCAAACAAGTGATCCGTGGCATTGAGGCTGATGATTATGAGCAGCTTGCTGGGCTGAGTTTTGTTCGCGGATACCTCAAGCTTTACTCGAAAAAGCTTGGAGTTGATGAAGTAGAGATCCTTGACCTGTTTGATCGCTGGAAAGCAGAACAGAATGGTGAGCCTCGGCAGTACGCAAATGCGCCGCAAGGCATTTCAGAGCCATCTTCAGGTCCGAGTCAGAAAACCATCATTGCGGCCTCAATTGTGGTCATCGGCTTAATTTCAGCAGGTGGTGTGATTTCCTATTTGGAGTCGACGGCTTCATCGCCTGAGGTGGCAGCTGTCATTGAGACGGAACAAGCACCGGCTTCGAATGCAACCGATGCGGCACTGAACCAGTCTCAGGAGCTTATCCCTTCGCAGGATTCGTCGATTGATGCGTCGACTAATCAAACCGTTGATGCTCAACCCTTGGCCACTGAGGCGGAACCATCCGCTCAGTCCACGGTGGTACCTGAGACTCCTGCCTCGCAGGGCGAAGAGGTCGTGAAACTGGCTGAACCCGTCACCCTGCAAACTGAGGCAGAGCCGGTGGTTGAGGCGCCAACGCCAACGCCAGATCCTGTGCCGGTTGAAAAGGCAAAGACTGTCGAGAAACCGAAGACTGTCGAGAAGCCGAAGCCTGCCGAAAAACCCAAAGTCGCTGAAACACAAGCACCAGCGCCTGCGGTGGCTGAGCCAGTTGAAGAAGCAGTCCAGCAACCAGTGGTGATTTCTTCGTCGAACTTAAGCCAGGGTGGGCGTGTGATCGCAGAAGCCAGTGGCCTTGCGCCTGCACCAAGTACCCCGGTACAAACAACTCAGGTCAGTCCAGGGCAAGATGACGGGTTGCGCGTGTTATCGGAAACGCGGACTGGTCCATCAGCAGATCAATTGGCGATGGGTGCTCAGGGTCGTTTGGAGATCGATTTTTCAGGTGAATCTTGGGTCGAAATTCGCGATGCGCGTGGACGTTTGATCTTGGCCGATCTCATGAGTCCTGAGCAAGGCGTCGAACTGGATACCTTCGGCCCAGTTGAGATCCTGGTTGGGGCTGTGAGTGTCAGCACCGTTGTGTTCAATGGAGAGACTCAGGATTTGAAACGAAAGGCCTATCAAGACGTGGCTCGGATCACTCTGGGAGCTGAGCCGAATTGATCGAATCTCCGATTCAGCGTCGTCGTTCCCGACAAATACAGGTGGGTTCGGTCCCGATCGGTGGGGACGCGCCGATCGCTGTGCAGTCGATGACCAATACCAACACCTGCGATGTTGCCGCGACCGTCGCACAAATCGAAGCGATTGTTGACGCTGGAGCTGATTTAGTCAGAGTGTCGGTGCCCACCATGGAGGCTGCCGATGCCTTTGGCAAAATCCGAGAGCAGGTGACTGTTCCGCTGGTTGCGGATATTCATTTTGACCATAAGATCGCCTTAAAAGTGATCGAGTTGGGCGTCGATTGCCTGCGGATTAATCCAGGGAACATCGGCCGCGAGGATCGCGTTCGAGCTGTGGTCTCATCCTGTCGCGATCACGGTGTCCCGATTCGGATTGGTGTGAATGCCGGTTCGCTTGAGAAAGAGTTACAAAAAAAGTACGGGGAACCAACACCAGATGCCCTAGTTGAATCGGCAATGCGGCATATCGATATTTTAGATCGTTTGGATTTCACAGAGTTTAAAGTCAGCCTCAAAGCTAGTGAGATTTTTATGACAGTGGCTGCGTATCGAAACATTGCGAGTCAGATCGAACAGCCATTGCATCTCGGTATCACCGAAGCTGGTGGCCTGAGAAGTGGAACAGTGAAATCTGCAGCCGGTCTTGGCATGTTATTGATGGATGGTATTGGTGACACGCTCCGCATTTCGTTGGCTGCCGATCCGGTTGAGGAAGTGAAGGTGGGTTTTGATCTTCTGCGATCACTTCGTCTGAGATCCAGAGGGATTAATTTTATCGCTTGTCCCAGTTGCTCGCGGCAAACCTTTGACGTGATTGGAACCATGAATCAGTTAGAGGCGCGTCTTGAAGACGTCAAAACCGCTCTGAACGTGGCTGTCATTGGATGCGTTGTCAACGGGCCAGGCGAGGCGAAGGAAGCAGATCTTGGCTTTACAGGCGGTAACCCAGAGAGCCTCGCTTTATTTATCGATGGTAAGCCTGCGGCGCGGTTGCCGGGTTCTGACTTTTTGGATGAACTCGAATCCATGATTCGGAAACAAGCGAAAATCAAGGAAGACGAACGCGCAGAATTAATTGCGCATTCAGCGGATACACACTAATGGCGATTCAATCAGTACGGGGAATGCCTGACATTCTCCCCGAGCAAGCTGGCGCATGGCGCTATCTTGAACAGACAGCGCAGCGTATTTTCAATGCTTATGGTCTGACCCAAATCCGAACTCCCATTGTTGAAGACACGGCACTTTTCGCACGATCAATCGGGGATGTGACCGACATTGTTGAAAAGGAAATGTATACCTTTGACGATCGCTCTGGAGACAGTCTGACCCTTCGGCCGGAGTTAACCGCTGGCGTGGTGCGCGCGGCCATCGAACATGGCTTGTTGCACAATCAAACCCAACGTCTTTGGTATCAGGGCCCGGCCTTTCGTTACGAGCGACCCCAAAAAGGCCGTTATCGTCAGTTTCATCAGATCGGTGTCGAGTGCTTTGGGATTGCCGACGCTCGCATGGATGTTGATTTGCTTGAGATGACCGATCAGTTATGGACGACGCTCGGGATTCGCTCTGCCGTGACACTCGAGATCAATTCGATTGGATCGCCTGAGGCAAGGAGTGCCTATCGATCGGCGCTGGTGGATTTTCTCGCTTCCGTTCGAGACCAATTGGACCCCGATAGCCAGGCGCGGCTCGAGAGCAGCC
>QXYM01000118.1:486-19648 GCA_009886945.1 Litorivicinus sp. | reverse complement strand
AGCGCAGCCCGCTGCGGATTTTGGACTCGAAAAATGCGTCGACGCAAGCCCTATTGGCAGATGCGCCCTCATTAATTGACTATCTGACGGATGATGATCGACAGCATTTTGAGCTCTTTAAAGAGGGTCTCAGCGAGGCAAAGATTGATTTCGTTATCAATCCGCGTTTGGTCCGAGGACTCGATTACTATGGTCGGACTGTTTTTGAATGGACCACCCAAGCGCTTGGTGCCCAGGGCACCATTTGTGGTGGAGGCCGATACGATGGACTTGTCGAACACTTGGGGGGACGAGCAACACCCGGTGTGGGCTTTGCGCTTGGTATGGAGCGTGTGGTGTTGTTAATGGAGGCGCTTCAGGTGATTCCAGATACTTATCAAACCCAAGCCGATGTATATTTAATGCCGCAACACCCCCATTGCGAATCGGCCATCCGAGAATTGGCTCGCGCATTGCGAACACACTTTCCAGAACTCCGGGTCATGACTCATATCGGAGGCGGGAGTTTGAAAAGCCAATTGAAAAAAGCGGATCGATCAGGTGCAGAGATTGGCTTGATTATTGGAGAAGCCGAGCTCGATCATCGACAGGTGGTTTTTAAACCCCTTCGCGGGGGTGAACAGGAAACACTCGCAGAAGTCGAGATATTCAACCGAATTTCAGAATTAAAGGACACATCATGGATTACTTAAAGACCGATGAAGAACAGGGTGAAGCTCTCAAACGTTGGCTGGCGCAAAATGGTCTTGGGCTATTGATTGCGATCGCCGTTGGAGTTGGATCTGTTCTCGGATATCAGCAATGGCAGGATTATCAACTGAACCAACAATCTGATGCTGCCGGCCGTTATCAGGAGCTCATTGAGTTATCAGCGGTCAATTTCGCCGAGGCTGAGACAGATGCGGATTACGACCGATTATTGAGTGTTGCTGATGGATTACGTCAAGCACATGATGGCAGTAATTACGCCGCGCTAGGTGCTGGGATTGTGGCGGCACAAGCGGTTGAACGCGGTGATTTTGATTTGGCTGTCAGCCAACTGACGTTTGCAGAATCTCAATTGGAATTGCCTGAGTTGAAGGCCATGGCGTCACTGCGCTTGGCTCGACTGGAGTTAGAGCTCGGCCAGGGTGATTCGGCGCTCGATCGAGTTCGCTCGATGTCATCTGAATTTTTTCAAGGCTCGCGTAGTGAGCTCGAAGGCGACATTTTGGTAACCTTGGAAAAGCCCTTAGAAGCCCGCGAGGCCTATCTCAAGGCTCAATCGTCGCTCACCGAGGCTGGCCTGAATACGGCTGTGGTTGATCTGAAATTATCCGCCTTACCTGAGGGTTCCTGATGCGTCGTAGTCTCTGTTTGGGTGTGTGTATTGCGCTAATGGGTTGCTCGAGCGCCCCGGAAAAACCAGATCCAACACCGCTTGAGCGAATTACGGAAGTGATCGAGCTCGATGATGTGGAGTCGATCGGATTAGGCGGTGGGGATCAGACGGGATTAAGTCCTGCGTCGAGCGATGGTGCGATTGCAGCAGCATCGGCTACCGGTGAGGTCTATCTGTTGGACCAACAACTGAATGAGCTCTGGAATGTCGACCTTGACCAAACCATCGTCGGCGGCGTGGGTGCTAACGCGACGGGAGTCTATGTGGTCACCACCGATGCGAAGTTGGTGGCATTGTCACGCGACAATGGTTCAACACTCTTTGAAGTCGCGCTTCCGAGTAGCTCAACCGTGCCACCGCTTGCGACAGAGACTTTGGTGTTTGTGAAAACGCAGATTGGCCGGTTACTTGCCATTGATGTGATCACCGGTGAGATCGTCTGGCTTGAAGAAGCACAAGAATCTGGCGTCGGTATCCGTGGTGGTGCACCCATGACGCTGGCTGGTGATGTGTTGTTCGTGCTCTGGGAGTCAGGTCGTATTGTCGCGTATCAAAGGGATACGGGTCGTATTCTCTGGGAACGGCAAGTCGCGGTGTCGCGCGGTCGTAGCCCTTTGGAGCGGATCGTTGATTCGAAAGGAGCACCATCGGTTCGCAATAACCAGGTCGCAACAGCGACACGCAACGGTCAGGTTAGCCTTCTCGATGCGCGATCTGGGCAGGTGATTTGGAGTTTGGATGCTGATGCCTATCCGGGTGTGTTGCTGGCGTTTAACGCGGTGACTGTTGTTGAAACTGATGGGACGATTTCTGCTTACAGTGCGCAATCAGGGGAGTCTCTCTGGACCAATGAAGCGCTCAAGTATCGCGAGTTAAGCCCCCCAGTGGTGATTGCAGATGCCATTGGTGTGGTTGATTTGGAGGGTGAGTTGCATCTTCTTGATCCAACGAATGGTGCATTGATTGGTCGGCTTGATGTGGGTGGTGACAAAGGCAAAGTGGCTCCTGTCGCAACAGAGACTGGCGTTTTGATTCAGCTTCTTGACGGGCGATTGAGCCTGGTGGAAGTGGTGCGTTGAACACACCCGTCATCGCGCTGGTTGGACGCCCCAATGTTGGAAAATCGACCTTATTCAATCGCTTGACGCGAAGTCGTGATGCCTTAGTCGCCGATTTTGCGGGTTTGACTCGTGACCGGAAATACGGGCGCGCGCTGTTATCAGGACATCCGTTTCTCGTGATTGATACTGGTGGGTTAACCGGTGGCGAAGCGGGGATTGATGCGGCTATGGCCGAGCAATCGCGCGCAGCAATTGATGAGGCTGATGCGGTCCTGTTCATGGTCGATGCGACCAGTGGTGTGTCGGCGTCGGATGATACGGTCGCTAACATGTTGCGTCGTACCGATAAGCCGGTGTGGTTGGTCGCCAATAAAATCGATGGCCAGAATTCGGACATCGCCTTGTCTGATTTTTACGGGTTTGGCTTTGGTGAACCTCAACCGATCGCAGCCTCGCATGGTCGTGGCGTCAGTGCTTTGTGTGATGAAATCCTTGAGCACTTCGGCTTATTGGATGTCGAGCCGTCAGACACGAACGAAGAACGAAAGGATGCTCCCGGAATCCGAATCGGTGTCGTCGGTCGGCCAAATGTTGGGAAGTCAACACTGGTGAACCGGATGCTTGGCGAAGACCGCGTTGTGGTTTTTGACCTTCCGGGGACCACTCGAGATTCGATTTATATCCCGTTTGAGCGACATGATGAGACCTACACGCTGATTGATACCGCGGGGGTGCGTCGTCGAGGACGTGTCAGCGAGACAGTTGAGAAATTCTCGATTGTAAAAACCCTACAGGCGATTGAAGATTCACATGTGGTGATCTTGGTGGTTGATGCGCAAGAGGGCCTGGTTGAGCAGGATCTGCACCTGATGGGGACCGTGGTTGATTCCGGCCGCGCATTGGTGGTTGCTGTGAATAAATGGGACCACTTAGAACCTGAGGTGCGGGAGAAGATTCGTGAGACACTGCGGCGTCGTTTGAATTTTATTCCTTGGGCAAAAATTCATTACATTTCAGCATTACATGGCACCGGAGTGGGCGATCTGTATGGCTCGATTCGTCAGGCCTACGATGCTGCCGTCACCAAATTCTCAACCAACGTATTAACTCGAATTCTTGAGGACGCGGTAGCCGATCATCAGCCGCCATTGGTTCGCGGTCGTCGGATTAAATTGCGTTATGCACACCAAGGTGGCATGAATCCCCCAAGGATCATTATTCACGGTAATCAGACCAAAGATGTGCCGGAAGCCTATCGTCGCTATCTCGAAAATATTTATCGGAAAGTGCTGAACATTACCGGTTCACCAGTGAAAATTGAGTTTAAATCTGGCGAAAATCCCTTTGCCGGCCGAAAAAACAAACTGACCGAACGACAAATGCAGAGAAAGCGTCGTTTAATGAAATTTGTGAAGCAAAAGAAATAGCTAAGTGCGTTGCCAGCGGTCATCAAATAATCCGCTGGTGACTGCATTGACCACACCAACTCCGCCATCGGAGCGTCTTGCGCTCGCGAAAGCGACAATGTCAGGATTATTTTTGAGCCAGCGATTGACGTAGGCTTTAAGTAACGGGCGTCCGTCCTTGCTGTGTCGACCAACACCGTGCGTAATTCGGATGTGTGTCAGACGACGTTCTCGGATCGTCTGGAACAGCGCGGTGATTGCATGGGCTGCTTCATCGACTGTGTACCCATGAAGATCGATTGCGTACTGTGCTGGGAATGGAACTTCATCAAGTAAGCCAAGCACGCGTCGATCAATTTCGTAGGCGACATATTCCAACGGCTTCATCGGATCGATCAGGGGTGGTTCTTCTGTCGACAAGCCATGATGCGCTTGCGTGGCTACTGCGTCTTCAGCCCGTGCTCGAGCGAACTCAATCTCTTCTTGAGACCGAACTTTCTTTGGGCGAACACGTGTTTCGCGCCTCAAGGGTTGCACGCCGGTTTCTGTCATTAATGATTTAAACGAATCTTCAGCCATGCACTCACCATAGGGTGAAATGGCCAACTTTCAAAGTCTGCTTGCTCTGAGCACGTCATCTGTCTAGTCTTCCGCCATGACTGAACTGCACTCAATCCGTGATTTTCTTCGCTTTGCACTGTCTGAATTTGGACGGCACCCGATTGAATTAGGACATGGCACAGACTCGCTGTGGGACGAAGCGCTTGCGCTGGTGTTTGGTGCTGTGTCACTACCGCCTGATGGGGATGAGCGTTTATTGGATGCTGTGCTCACGCATGACGAACGCCAGCTATTATTAGAACTGATCAAACGGCGCGTGAATGAGCGTGTTCCAGTTCCTTATTTGACGAAGAAAGCCTGGTATGCGGGGCTACCTTTTGTGGTAGATGAACGCGTACTGATCCCAAGAAGCCCCATTTTTGAACTCATCGAAGTGGAGTGTAAACCTTGGTTCCGTGCACCGCTCGATCGCCCTGTTCGGTTCTTGGACTTGTGTACTGGATCGGGTTGCTTGGGAATTACCCTCGCACTCAGTGTTGCTGAGAGTACCGGTGTGTTGGCTGATCTTGAGGCAGGTGCGTGTGAGGTTGCTCAGGAAAATGTTGAATTCCATCAGGTCGGTGATCGGGTGGAGGTGATTCAATCAGATGGGTTTAATGAGCTCTTTGATGAACGCTTCGACCTAATCATCTGCAATCCCCCTTATGTCGATGCCGAAGATATGGCTGAGCTGCCTCCTGAGTACCAAAAAGAACCTGCTGTTGCACTCGCATCGGGGGAGGATGGGCTCGATTTGGTCAGGCGTTTGTTGAGCCAGGCAGCTGATTGGCTGTCTGACGAGGGGATCATGATTCTCGAAGTGGGGAATACTTGGGGCCTGCTGGATCGGGAGGTCGTCGCTCGCACGGGTGAACCTGTGCAGTGGTGTCAATTTGAATTTGGCGGCCATGGTGTGTGCGTGCTCTCAAAGCGGGAGCTGAACGCGCTATACTCGGCGTTTTAATCGGAATTTGTTATGAGCGGTAATACCTTCGGAACCTTGTTTACGGTCACAACAGCTGGTGAGAGTCATGGGCCAGGCTTGGTCGCTGTCGTTGATGGGTGTCCGCCACAGATTCCATTGTCGGTTGAGGATATTCAGGTTGACTTGGATCGTCGAAAGCCAGGCCAGAGTAAGCACACCACTCAACGCCGTGAAGCCGACGAAGTCGAGATTTTATCTGGCGTGTTTGAAGGGATGACAACCGGAACACCCATTGCGCTGCTGATCCGAAATACCGATCAACGATCCAAAGATTACGGCAACATCAAAGATGTGTTCCGTCCTGCGCACGCGGACTACACGTACGAGCATAAATATGGGATTCGGGATTATCGAGGCGGCGGTCGAAGTTCAGCCAGGGAAACAGCCATGCGAGTGGCGGCTGGTGCCATTGCGAAGAAAGTGCTTGAGCATTTGTTTTCTGTCAAAGTCAGAGGCTGTCTGACGCAGTTGGGTCCAATCACATGTGAGATGAAAGATTGGTCCATTGTGGATGCCAATCCGTTTTTCAGCCCAGATCCCGATCGGCTTGATGAGCTTGATGCCTACATGAATCAACTGCGCCGCGATGAGGATTCTATTGGTGCCCGCTTAACGGTTGTAGCCGAAGGATTGCCTCCGGGGTGGGGTGAGCCAGTGTTTGATCGGTTGGATGCCGATGTTGCGCATGCGTTGATGTCGATTAACGCCGTCAAAGGGGTGGAAATTGGTGAGGGCATGGCCGTCGTCAATCGCCGAGGGTCAGAGCACCGTGATGTGATGACACCTGATGGTTTCTTGACCAATCATGCCGGGGGTGTGTTGGGTGGCATCAGTACCGGTCAGCCACTCGTGGCGCATCTTGCGCTCAAACCCACCAGTTCGATTACAACACCCGGGCAAACCATCACCAAGCAGGGCGAGGTGACTGATGTGATTACCAAAGGACGCCACGATCCTTGTGTCGGAATTCGGGCCACGCCCATTGCTGAGGCGATGGTTGCTCTGGTTCTTCTCGATCACGCGCTTCGACATCGTGGACAAAATGGCCATGTGGTTACTGACTCGCCGGTGATTCCTGGGCTTGCTTCCACGTGACCACAGCCGTGCCGAGTGCCAGACTCGGTGGTCTGTACGGTCTTTACTTTGCGGTTGTTGCCTTAAGTATTGGTTGGTTCGGTCCGTTTTTTGATTCACTTGGCTTTAGTGCGCCGCAAATCGGTCTAGCCATCGGTGTTCTCACCGGATCAAAAATTATCGCTCCCTATCTGTGGGGGACGTTGGGGGATCTGCTTCCGAATCGATTGCGAGTCGTCCAGATCGGGATCATTGGGGCAACGTTGGCTGCCAGTCTTTTACTGATCGATGTCGATTTCATTGGGCTTTGCTTGGTATTGCTGCTGTTTGGCTTGTTCTGGAACGCCATTATCGCGCAGTTGGACACCTTGACGCTTGAGTATCTGACAACCGAGCACCATCGGTATTCCTCGATCCGAGTGTGGGGGTCTATTGGATTTATTGTGATGATGCTTGGCTCTGGTTGGCTGTTTTCTGACGTCGACTATGCCGTTCTTCCCTGGCTGATCATCATCGGGTTATTGGTGTCGGCCATGATTTCGTTCGGGCTTCCTGCGCGCCCTGAGACTCATCTGGCCTCGGCGGATCACACCGGCATTGGTGACCGGTTAAGACATCTACCGGTACTTCTGTTCTTTGCTGTGGCTGCGGTTAATCAACTGACTCATGGGCCTTTGAATGTATTTTTTACACTCTATGTTCAAGCGCACGGGTATACCGCTTTTGAAGCAGGTCAGTTGTGGGCGCTTGGTGTATTTGCTGAAGTCGTCTTGTTCTTCGTGTTGCCACAATTTATTCGATCGATGGATTTACGCGTGTTATTAACGGTTTCTCTGGTGTTGGGATCTCTTCGCTGGATTTTGATTGGTGCGTATCCAGATTTGCCATGGCTGGTGATTGGTTTGCAGTTGTTGCATGCCTTTACATTCGGCGCGATTCATTCGGTCAGTATTGAATTTATCAGGCGATGGTTTCCTGGCAAGTTGTCAGGACGCGGTATGGCGCTGTACAGCGGATTTGTTTTTGGCCTCGGTGGATCCTTAGGAGCCATGCTTTCTGGACTGCTCTGGGAGTCGTTCGGCGGGAGCCTGACCTTCATGCTGTCAGGCCTGATGACAGGAATGGCAGCGATGATCGCTTGGTTTGGCCTCAAAAAAGCAAACTTAGGCGTGCAATCCAGTTAGGCGAGTCTTTGGTCTGGTTGGATTTCTGATAAACTGTTGGGCTGATTTTCCAAGGAGATTGAAATGGCCGGTCGCACCTTATACGACAAGCTGTGGGATAGTCATCTCGTGACACAACGGGATGATGGAAGTGCGTTGATTTATATCGATCGTCACCTGTTGCACGAAGTCACCTCGCCTCAGGCATTTGAGGGCCTGTCGCTGGCCGGACGTACCCCTTGGAGGTTGGCGGCGAATCTCGCGACTGTCGACCATAATGTGCCAACTGAAAATCAGGCGGCAGGGGTCTCTGCGATCGAAGATCCGACTAGCCGGCTGCAGATTGAAACGCTCGATGAGAACTGCGATGCATTTCAGATCACGCAATTCAAAATGGGTGATTTGCGTGCAGGAATTGTGCATGTGATTGGTCCCGAGCAGGGAGCGACGTTACCGGGTATGACGGTGGTCTGTGGCGACAGCCACACTGCGACGCATGGCGCCTTTGGTGCGCTGGCTCATGGCATTGGGACCAGTGAAGTTGAGCATGTCCTCGCGACCCAGTGTCTGGTGGCGAAAAAGATGAAAAACATGCGCATCACAGTCACCGGTCCTTTGGGGTTTGGTGTGACAGCCAAGGACGTGATTCTTGCCGTGATCGGGCAGATCGGGACCGCCGGCGGGACCGGATGTGCGATTGAGTTCGCGGGCGAGGGGATTGAGTCGTTGTCGATGGAAGGTCGAATGACTGTCTGTAACATGGCGATTGAGGCGGGAGCGCGCGTTGGATTAGTGGCCGTTGATCAGAAAACCATCGACTACGTGAAGGGCCGACCTTACGCTCCGAGTGGTCAAGACTGGGATTTGGCGGTGGCTGCTTGGGCTGATCTTCAGAGTGATGCCGATGCGGTTTTCGACCATGAAGTGACAGTTGATGGCACCGTGATTGAACCTCAGGTTTCTTGGGGAACCAACCCTGAGATGGTGACAGGTGTGTCCGGACATGTGCCCGATCCCCAAATGATTGATGATCCGATTCATCGTGGGGCGATCGAGCGTGCATTGAAGTACATGGGTTTGAAAGCGAATCAGTCGATTGATTCGATCCGTCTTGATCGCGTATTCATCGGATCATGCACTAATTCTCGGATTGAAGATCTGCGCGAGGCTGCCAAAGTGGTTGATGGGAAGCGAGTCGCTGACTCAGTCATCCAGGCGATGGTTGTTCCAGGCTCTGGTTTGGTCAAAGAACAAGCCGAAAGCGAGGGTTTGGATGTGATCTTCCGCGAGGCTGGATTTGAATGGCGTGATCCGGGATGTTCTATGTGTCTTGCAATGAATGCCGACCGATTGGGGCCTGGAGAACATTGCGCGTCCACGTCGAACCGTAATTTCGAAGGCCGTCAGGGCGCCGGAGGGCGGACGCATCTTGTCAGTCCTGCAATGGCTGCTGCGGCCGCTGTTGCGGGTCATTTCGTTGATGTCAGAGAGTGGTTGTAAGGGGCGCATGATGCAGCAGTTTGTTCAAGAAACCGGTTTGGTTGTGCCGTTGGATCGTTCCAATATCGACACCGATCAGATCATCCCTAAGCAGTATTTAAAGTCCATTCAACGAACAGGCTTTGGGATTAATTTGTTTGATGACTGGCGTTATCTCGATCCAGGCGAGCCGGGAATGGATCACTCCACTCGTCGGATCAATCCCGATTTTGTGTTGAATGATGCGCGTTATGCCGGAGCAACCATTCTACTTGCGCGTGATAATTTCGGATGTGGTTCGAGTCGAGAACATGCGCCCTGGGCCATTCTCGAGTACGGATTGAAGGCAGTCATTGCGCCATCATTTGCGGATATCTTTTTCAATAACAGTTTCAAGAACGGCTTATTACCGGTGGTCTTAACGGAGGCTGAAGTCGATACCTTATTCGATTTGGCAGGCACAGAAACGCCGATGACGCTGACTGTGGATCTCCAATCTCAGCAGGTGACTGGACCCGAGGGGTTCAGCGCTTCGTTTGCGATCGATCCATTCCGGAAAACCTGCTTGCTTGAGGGTTTGGATGAGATTGGTTTGTCGTTGAAGGATGCTGATGCGATTCGTGCTTATGAAGCACGTCGTCGCGGCGAAGCACCCTGGTTATTGAGAGATTAAGGACTGAGAATGCCGAATATTGTTTTACTGTCAGGTGATGGGATCGGTCCTGAAATCATGGCTGAGGCGAGTCGTGTGTTGGACCGCGTCAATGTCCAGTTTTCGTTGGGACTGAACACTGAGCATTGCCTGATTGGTGGCGCGGCCATTGATGCCACCGGTGAACCCCTGCCAGATGAGACCCTGGCCAAGGCCAAGCAATCGGATGCCGTCCTCTTGGGCGCTGTTGGTGGGCCAAAATGGGATGCATTACCGATGGACAAGCGGCCTGAAAAAGGGCTTTTGAAAATTCGGGCTGGCATGGATCTATTCGCCAACTTAAGACCCGCCTTGCTCTATCCCGAGCTCGCCTCGGCGTCGACCTTAAAAGAAGAGGTTGTGAGTGGACTGGATCTGTTGATTGTCCGTGAGTTGATCGGTGGGATTTATTTCGGTGAGCCGCGCGGAATTGAGGGTGAGCCCGGTCAACGTGTTGGATTTAATACCGATCGCTATTCAGAACCTGAAATCGAGCGCATTGGGCGGATCGCGTTTGATGCAGCCATGGCTCGCAACAAGAAACTGTGTTCAGTGGATAAGGCGAATGTCCTTGAGGTGACTGTTTTGTGGCGTGAAGTCATGGAGCGTTTAAGTCACGAGTATCCCGATGTGGAGTTGTCGCACATGTACGTCGATAATGCTGCCATGCAGTTGGTCCGGGCGCCGAAACAATTTGATGTCATGGTCACCGGGAATCTGTTCGGTGATATTCTGTCTGATGCTGCAGCGATGCTGACAGGGTCAATCGGAATGCTACCCTCGGCGTCGTTGAATAGTGACAAGCAAGGGCTTTATGAGCCTTGTCACGGTTCGGCGCCAGATATTGCAGGGCAAGACCTGGCGAACCCACTAGCAACGATTTTGTCTGTGTCGATGATGCTTCTGCACTCTCTGAATGCTCCAAAAGCAGCCGCTTCGATTGAGGCGGCTGTCAAACAGGTGTTGGCTTCTGGATTGCGGACGCAAGACATCGCGACCGGAGCGCCGGGTGAGCAGATTGTTGGGTGTCGAGCGATGGGCGAAGCTGTGCTGAAGGCTCTGAATTAAGGAATGATGATGCGAGTTGGATTTGTTGGATGGCGCGGCATGGTTGGATCGGTCTTGATGGATCGTCTGCGTGCTGATGATGGTTTTTCTGGAATCGAGTCGGTTTTCTTTTCTACCTCACAGGTGGGACAAGAGGCTCCGGCAGAAGCGACCGAGACTCAGCTTCAGGACGCGATGTCGATTGCGGCCTTGGCCAGTTGTGATGTGATCGTCACCTGCCAGGGTGGTGATTACACCAAGGCAGTTTATGGAGATTTACGCGGATCCGGCTGGAATGGTTACTGGATTGACGCTGCCTCTGCGCTGCGGATGGAATCGGAAAGTGTGATTGTGCTGGATCCCGTCAATCGCGATGTGATTGATCAGGCGCTCTCTTCCGGACAGAAAGACTTCATCGGGGGTAACTGTACGGTCAGTTTGATGTTGATGGCCGTCGGCAGTTTGATCCGACAGGGTTGGGTCGACTGGATCACAGCGATGACGTATCAAGCAGCCAGTGGTGCCGGTGCGAACAACATGCGTGAGTTGTTATCACAAATGGGTTATCTGGAATCACAAGTTGCCCGTGAGCTCGCCACACCATCCTCTGCGATTTTAGATATTGATCGTCAGGTCACCGAGGCGTTGCGCTCCGATGGGATGCCAACTGATTATTTTGGTTATCCGTTGGCTGGAAGCTTGTTGCCTTGGATTGACACCAAGCTTGACAATGGCCAGAGCCGTGAAGAATGGAAAGCGATGGCTGAGTGCAACAAGATTTTGCGCACTGAGGCGAACCCAATACCAATCGACGGTACGTGCGTGCGGATTGGTGCGATGCGTTGCCACAGTCAAGCGCTCACCATTAAATTGAACCGAGATGTGCCAATCGATGAAATCCATGATGTGCTCGCTAACGGAACAGACTGGACCGATCTGATCCCCAATGAGCGTGACGATTCCATGGCACGGTTGACCCCGGCTGCCGTGACGGGAACCTTGCGGATTCCCGTTGGCCGCGTCCGTAAGATGAATTTAGGCCCTGAGTTTTTGAACGCGTTCACCGTTGGTGACCAGTTGCTATGGGGCGCGGCTGAGCCGTTGAAGCGGATGTTGACGATCCTTAGGGATCATCAGTGATCGAACTCGCGATCACCGGAGCAGGGTCCGGTCTGTGTGATTCGGTACTTGAAGTCATCGAATCCGTCGAGGGTGACTTTCGGATACGGCTGATTGATGGCATCGAATCAGCCGGTGAAGCGCGGCGGTTTCAGGGTCGGACGATTGTGATCGAACTCGATCACGAGGCTGATCTCGAAACAGCAGATTTGGTGTTTGATTTGAATCAAACCTACAGTGGCGATGCCGAACGATTCCGGCCAACCTTGTCCTTAGTGGTCATGATGCAGCGGTTGTTGGATTCCCTGGCGACTGCAGATGTGCTCACACTTCACGGTGTGGTGAGGGAACCGGCTGTCGAGCAGCCCGGTGGGGTTGAGGCCTTAGCTGGACAAGTGACGCAGTTGTTCAACGGCCGCGATCCAGATCCGCAACCCTTTGGGGGATCCTTGGCGTTTAATGCTCGAACCTTAGACGATCAGGCACTGGTCGAAGCATTGAGTGAAATTCACGCGTTGCAGCGTGCTGAGATTTCGTTAGAGCGATTGCAGTCGGATTCATTTTACACCGTGCATGCCAGTCTTTGGATGCAACTGAAGACCCCACAAGCCAAGGCGCTGGTGATTGGTTGCCAAACGGATGAATATCGCTCAGGGCTCAGTGTGTCACCGGACTCAGGGCGAGTGGATTCAGAGGCGGCAATGACGGTGTGTGTTCGTGAATTGAGTCAAGACTGGGTGCATGTGATGATCACCGCAGATTTAGAAAAGACCATTTGGGCTCAAGAAGCCAAGCGGAGACTCGCTCGCGCTTTGGAGACAATGGCATGAAGCTCGTCATCGCGCTTCCTTTGGTGATTTGGTCTGTGGTGGCACAGGCCTTTGACTGGTCGACACCAGTCGCTGTCACGCATCAAGGCGAGCCGCTGGAGGTTCGATTAGAAGTGACGAATCTCGCACCAGTCTCAGCTACTCAGCTATTTCCACTCTTGGCCTCTGAAACTGCCTTTACCGAGCGAGGAATTGATCGTCCGGAATATCTGTCTGGATTGACCTACGCTGTGGATACCACAGGAGGTCGTGTCGCACTTGTGATCCGAACAGCCACTGCGTGGACGCAACCTGATCTGACGACCTTGGTTGAGGTATTTACACCCGCAGGGCCGGTATTGATTCCGGTCTCGGTGCAAGTGGCACAAAAACCCACTGCCGCTTCAGTCGTTGCCACTGAGGAGCCAAAACGTGAATCCTCGGTCGAAGCGCCGGTCGTATCTCCGGCAGTTGAGGGAACAAAACCGAGTGTTGAGACTGAAGAAAACGCACGCAACCAAAATGGGGCAGATGTCGTCAAACCTCGTCAGCAAACCTTATTGGTGCAAAACGGGTCGACGCTCTGGCGGTTAGCAAAACGGGTGCAACCGCCAAATCTGACCATCGAGCAAGTGATGATGGCGTTGTATGACGAAAACCCCGGTGCGTTTGAGTACAACAACGTCAATGCCCTGGAAAAAGGGAAAACTCTCGTCATTCCCAGTCAGGCGCGGATGGAACAAGAATCGGCTCTCAATGCCAAACAACGATTCGATGCGCACATGAAAGCACCCAAGCAGGATTTTCCACGGACAACACCTTCGAGGCCTCAAGCGATCACTGCGACGCCAGAGCCGGTAGTGACTCCAGCAGAACCTGAGGTGGTGGTTGAAGAGCCTGCGGAGGCCAAATCAGAACCAGCACCGACGGTGAAACAGGATCCTAGTGTCAGTGTCAGCTCTGACACCCCGACTGATACGCAGTCGATGAAGCAAGAGCCTGTCGATTCCATCGCGACCCTCGCCCCTCAAGTGGTGACGGTAATCACTCCAGAGGTGACCGAACTGCTGGAGAAAATCACCTCTCTTGAGTCCAAGCTCGATGCCATGGATGCCAAAGTTGAGGCAATCCGCAGTGAGGCGAAAGAGTCTCGACAAGTGAGCCAGCCGTTGCCACAAAGACAAATGGAGCAACCATCAACGGAATTCGATCTTGAAGAGTGGTTGCCGACGCGAGAGCAGATCGATGCGTTTTTTGCGACCGAGCTCGGCAAAGGCGTCTTGATTTTTGTCGCGGTGGTCATCCTGATGTGGCTCGGGTTACGCGTCTATGGTCGTCAAGAACCGATGCAGACGGCCTCTCGCCGGGCACCCTCGGCACCGCCGCTGGCCGAGGCGGCACCAACAGAGTCATTGAGTGCGGCTGCGGAAATTCAGGGCCCAGCAACCAGTGATGTCGGATCCGAGGCCTTGGAGTCAGCGATTGAGCGCTTGAAGTCGAAAATCGAAGATCCCGCCAAGTTTCAAGAAGCAGAAGAGCTTTACAGTGCCGGCGATGATTCGCTGATTGATGCGTTTTCCGCGGACGCGTTGAACCAGAATCCTGAGTGGGGAGAAGATCCTGACGATGAGGCTGATGTTGCTGCTCATCAGCTTGAATTGGCTCAGAATTATCTGGATATGGGCATGACACAAACGGCAATTGAATTGTTGCAACGAGTGTCTGTATCACCAGATCAAGCGAGCGCTGAAAAAGCCCGCGCCTTACTCGATGTCCATCAAAGCTGATCGAGCCACTCGCCGTGTCGCGATTTCAGTGGAATACGATGGGACCGGATATCGAGGATGGCAGGCGCAAAAGCATGATACGCAGGTTGTTCAAAGCCAAGTTGAGAAAGCCTTAAGCCAAATTGCCGATGAGCCCATTCAAGTGACCTGTTCAGGTCGCACCGATTCCGGCGTCCATGCGAGCTCACAAGTCTGCCACTTTGATACACATGCAGAGCGAGATCCTTACAACTGGGTCATGGGTGTGAACACGCAACTGCCCAATGATGTGTCGCTGGCTTGGGCGAAAGAGGTCGATGCGTCATTTCATGCACGGTTTTCTGCACGGTCACGTCAGTATGTCTATTTGATTCAGCTCTCAGGGATTCGTGGTGCATTGCTGAGAAATCAAATGACCTTCACTCACAAAGAGCTGGATGCACAATTGATGGCGCAGGCCGGGCGTTGGCTGGTTGGAACGCATGACTTTAACGCCTACCGTTCGACCCAGTGTCAGGCAAAGACCTCGGTGCGAACGCTCATGCAGCTCAACGTCCATCAACATGATCATGTGATTGCAATCCATGTTGAAGCCAACGGATTTTTACAGAATATGGTGAGAAATATTGTCGGAGTGCTGACGGCAATTGGTGCGGGAGAAGCATCAGTTGACTGGTCTCGAGAGGTTCTTGATTCGAGGGATCGAACCCAAGGAGGGGTGACGGCTCCCCCTGACGGCCTGTATTTTCTCGGTCCAACCTACCACTCAGAATTTGACCTTGCTGAGACAGTCCGAATTCCTCAGATTGCCAGAGACATTCTGAGGACAGATCCGTTACAGTGGTCGTCATGACGCGTGTCAAATTTTGTGGATTTACTCGGGCCGACGATGTCGCTCTGGCAGTTTCCTCTGGTGCAGATGCCTTGGGGTTTGTGTTTTATGAGCCAAGTTCACGCTATGTGACGATCGCTGAAGCCTGTGAGCTCACCAAAGCGGTCCCTGCGTTCGTCACGCGCGTCGGTTTATTTGTCAATGCCGAGCCAGAACGAGTGGTTGAGGCCTTTCAAAAGGCTCGGCTCAACCTCATTCAATACCATGGAGATGAGAGTCCTGAATACTGTGAATCGATTGGATTGCCTTACATCAAGGCATTCCGCGTTCAACCGGAGACAGAGATCCTGTCGGAAATGGAACGGTATCCTCAGGCATCAGGATTTTTACTGGATGCCTATGTGAAAGGGCAGCCAGGTGGAACTGGCGAACGGTTCGATTGGGGTTTGATCCCTAAAACGGATCGTCCGATCATACTGGCCGGCGGCTTGACGCCGGAGAATGCGAAGGACGCGATTGACTCAGTCGCACCCTGGGCACTCGATGTCAGTGGAGGCATTGAAGTCGAGCCAGGACGCAAGGATCCTGATAAGATGGCGCGCTTTATGAGCGCGTGTCGCAACTAATTTGGGAACACTATGGCACTGACCGAACAGGAATTACGAACTCTCGATTATGAGCCCGATGCTGGCGGGCATTTTGGTGATTACGGTGGACGCTATGTCTCCGAAACACTCATGGCAGCCCTCAGTGAGTTGGATCAAAACTACCAGATGTTGAAAAACGATCCGGAGTTTCAGCGTGAGTTTGATGCCGACTTGGCGACCTTTGTTGGGCGCCCATCGCCTTTGTACCATGCGCAACGGTGGTCCAATGCGATTGGTGGTGCACAGATTTATTTTAAGCGTGAAGATTTAAACCACACCGGTGCTCACAAAGTGAATAACACCATCGGTCAGGCGCTACTGGCGAAATATTCAGGAAAGCCGCGCGTCATTGCAGAAACTGGAGCGGGTCAACACGGTGTGGCATCAGCAACCGTTGCCGCCCGTTTAGGTCTTGAGTGTGTTGTCTACATGGGTGCGGATGATGTCGAGCGACAATCGCCCAATGTCTATCGGATGAAGTTGCTTGGCGCTCAGGTTGTTCCTGTGGAATCGGGCTCAAGGACGCTCAAAGACGCACTCAGTGAGGCGATGCGTGACTGGGTGACCAACGTGGATAACACCTTCTATATCATTGGAACTGTCGCAGGTCCCGCGCCCTATCCACAACTGGTTCGCGACTTTAATGCGGTTGTTGGTCGAGAAGTGAAGTGGCAATCGAAAGAGATTCTTGGCCGTTATCCTGACGCCCTGGTGGCTTGTGTCGGTGGTGGCTCGAATGCGATTGGGTTGTTTTACCCTTTCCTGAAAGATACGGAAGTGGCGATTTATGGTGTCGAAGCAGCCGGTCGAGGACTGTCGACCACTGAGCATGCCGCACCATTATGCTCTGGACGGCCTGGTGTCTTGCACGGTGCGAAAACTTATTTGATGGATAACAGTGACGGTCAAATCGCACACACGCATTCAGTCTCTGCCGGTCTTGATTATCCAGGCGTCGGGCCTGAGCATGCTTATCTGAAAGATATTGGTCGTGCCAACTACGTGGGCGCCACTGATGATGAAGCCTTGGCTGCATTTCATGAGGTGTCTGAGGTCGAAGGAATCATTCCGGCACTTGAGACAGCGCATGCTCTGGCCTACACCAAAACCTTGGCTGCGACGATGCGACCGGACCAGACCATTGTTTGCAATATGTCAGGCCGTGGAGATAAAGACATTTTCACAGTTGCCAAAATGGAAGGAATCTCGCTGACATGAGTAATACCCGGATTCAACAGCGAATGGATGCCTTGAAAGCATCGGGCCGCAAAGCCTTGATTCCCTATATTGTGGCAGGAGATCCCACGCCATCGATCACTGTTCCGGCGATGCATGCCATGGTTGCAGCGGGTGCTGATGTGATTGAGTTAGGGATGCCATTTTCCGATCCCTTTGCCGATGGTCCAGTGAACCAACGGGGTGCTGAGCGCGCCATTGCAGCTGGAATGACGCTGCCTGGAGTGATCAATGCGGTTGCTGAATTCCGAAAACAGGATGATCAGACGCCGGTTGTCTTGATGGGTTATTTGAATCCTTTAATCGCCATGGGTGAAACGACCTTCTGTGAGGCCTGTGAAAACGCTGGAGTCGACGGGCTTTTGATCGTCGATATGCCGCCGGAAGAAGAGGGATCTCTGGTTCAGTCAGCGAAACGTCATGGTCTTGATTTGATTTATCTGGCAGCTCCAACCACCACAGACGCGCGGTTAGAGACCATTGGCAACGCGACCTCTGGTTACCTCTATTATGTCTCTCTCAAGGGAATCACCGGTTCCTCAAAACTGGATACCCATGAGGTCTCCCAACGCATTGCGCATATGCGCCAGCACGTGTCTGTTCCGATCTGTGTCGGATTTGGGATTCGGACCGCCGAGGATGCTGCGGCGATCTCGACCACAGCAGATGGAAGCATTGTCGGTACCGTCTTGGTGAGCCAAGTTGAAGCACTGGCCAATCAGCCTGAGGAGATTCCGGCTGCCCTCCAAGCAATTTTACAACCCATGCGTCAGGCAATGGATGCCAAGGCCTAAGGATAGGGGAATAGCATGAGTAATTGGCTCGATAAAATTGTTCCGACGGTTGTCCGCTCCAAAGCAGTTGAGCGAAAAGCCAGTGTTCCAGATGGGCTTTGGTCAAAATGTTCTGCCTGTGAAGCGGTGCTTTATCAACCTGAACTGGAACGGAATTTAAGTGTCTGCCCGAAGTGTGGACATCATGATCGGCTGGGCGCTCGAGCGCGTTTAAATGCATTTCTCGATGAGGGATCGCAAACCGAGCTGTTTCAGGAATTGATTGCTGATGATCGGCTGAAATTCCGTGATCAAAAGAAATACAAAGATCGCCTGTCACAAGCGCAGAAAGCGACAGGAGAAAATGATGCCTTGATTGCTATGGAAGGCACATTAAAGACTCGACCCATCGTGGCCGTCGCCTTCGAATTCGCTTTCATGGGCGGTTCGATGGGAACCGTCGTCGGTGAAAAATTTGTGAGGGCTGCCGAACTCTGTCTTGAGAAAAAGACTCCCTTGATTTGTTTTTCAGCATCCGGTGGTGCCAGGATGCAAGAGGCGTTGTTCTCACTCATGCAGATGGCTCGAACGTCTGCGGTGTTGGAAAAAATGCGTGAGCAGGGTCTTCCCTATATTTCTGTTCTGACTGACCCGGTGTTTGGTGGTGTGTCTGCTTCCTTTGCCATGTTGGGTGATTTGAACATTGCGGAACCCAAAGCACTTGTTGGCTTCGCCGGCCCTCGGGTGATTGAACAAACAGTCCGTGAAACCTTGCCTGAAGGCTTTCAACGAGCGGAGTTTCTGTTGGAGCATGGGACGGTTGATATGATCGTTTCTCGTCCTGAGATGCGCGATACCATCGCGCGTGTGCTGTCTCGCTTGAGCCATTGAACACACTGGCCGACTGGGAGCGTCATCTTGAGACGCTCTCACCCCCATCGCATATTGAATTAGGTCTCGAACGTGTTGCTGTTGTCTGGTCGCGATTAGAGCAGCAACAACCAAGGCACGTGTTGACTGTGGCTGGAACCAACGGCAAAGGGTCAACAGTCGAAACGGCGGGTCTGATCGCGCAAACTCAGGGCCTTCGCTA
>QXYM01000118.1:0-476 GCA_009886945.1 Litorivicinus sp. | reverse complement strand
TCTTCATCATATTCATGAGCGGATCAGAGTCGCCGGCCAGCCGGTGTCGGATGACGAATTAGTGGCTGCTTTTGGACGCGTCGACAGCGCCCGAGGTTCGGTCTTTTTAACCTACTTTGAGTTTCTCACATTGGCTGCCTTGGTGATCTTTCAGGATCATCAATTGGATCTCTGGATTTTGGAAATTGGCCTCGGTGGTCGACTCGATGCGGTGAATGTGATCGATCCCGATGTGTCTGTGATCACATCCATTGGCCTCGATCACCAGGCCTATTTAGGAACCTCAGAAGAAGCGATTGCGCGCGAAAAAGCGGGCGTGATGCGAGCCGGTGTGACAACCTTTTCAGCGGCCATTAATGTGCGAAAAACACTGGATGATGAGGCAGTTCGCCAAGGTGGATTGATGCGGTGGCTGGATGAGGTCTTAGAGGGTTCGACGCTGGTCCTTGCGAAGCAGATCATTGACTTAACCCGAA
>QXYM01000117.1 GCA_009886945.1 Litorivicinus sp. | reverse complement strand
AGCGCTGCTGCCTGAGCAAACGGTCCGCCAGAGCCAACTGCGATGATGCCGTCTTCAGGCTCCATCACGTCACCGTTTCCGGTAATGATCAGCGAGGTTTCGGGGTCAGCCACGGCAAGAATCGCTTCGAGGCGTCGTAGCATGCGATCCTGGCGCCAGTCTTTGGCGAGTTCGACTGCAGCGCGGGTGAGATTGCCTTGATGTTTTTCAAGTTTCGCATCAAACCGCTCAAATAAGGTAAAGGCATCGGCGGTACCACCTGCGAACCCTGCAAGGACTTTGTTTTGGTATAAGCGCCTCACCTTTCGAGCATTGCCTTTCATAACAGTATTGCCAAGCGTGACTTGTCCATCACCACCAATGCAGACTTGGTTGCCTCGACGAACCGATACGATTGTTGTGCCGTGGAATTGCTCCATAATTACTCCCTTCGAACTTGTGCGTCGTACCCATTTTTGGTGAGAACGTCAGCTGCTGCGCGCATGTCACGAACTGTCTTAAACGGCCCTAGGACAATTCGATACCAGCCGCCATTGGTTTGGCTTGGCGGAATCACGCGCGCTTTGAGATCAAGAAATAGCAACGCTACGCGGGTACTTTCAGCTGAATCCGCGGTCCTGAATGATGCGACTTGGATCACGGTGCTTTTGAGCTTTTCAGCAACCGCTTCATCACGGGATTGTCCTGCTTCAACATCAATGGGGACTTCGCCTGAGATCAACAACTCGTAAAAGGTATAAAAGTTCTCGGGTGCCTCTGGAACTTCCTGTTGAATCGTGGTCGCGGTCTCGGGGGTCACCACCGCTTGCTTCGGCTCTTCAGTGATCTGTGCCGTGGGTGTGGGAAGCGTCGCTGAGTCTGGTGCTGTTGCGGTTTGATTCAACCAAATCAAAATTACAGCCACGGCTCCAAGAAGCACGATACTTAAAGTGATTCCAACAGCTGCAGTGGGCCCTTTTTTTTCAGGGCGCCGATGTCGCGTGGCTTGGCTTGAATAGTCGCGCATTACATTGACCGCGGAGCGCTCACACCAAGCAGATCGAGCCCGTTCCGAATGACGATTTGTACAGCGGTCGCCAGTGCTAATCGAGCATCACGCACCTGAAGATCATCAACCAATAGTCGTGTTCCGTTATACCAGCGGTGGAAATCAGCGGCGAGCTCTTGGAGGTAATAGCAAATTAAGTGCGCCTCCAGTGAATCGGATGCTTTTGCGACGACCTCAGGGAATCGGCCGACTGCGGTTGCCAAGTCGAGCTCGTCTTGAGTGGTCAGTTCAGTCAGGTGGTTGAGACCACGCGCTGCATCAAAGGGTATCTCATTCAATCCCTCAAGCACCCGACAAATCCGTGCGTGCGCATATTGAACGTAATAGACCGGATTATCTTTGGTCTGGCTGGTCGCCAGTGAAAGATCAAAATCCAAATGTTGATCGGCTTTCCGCATCACATAAAAGTAACGACAGGCGTCACGTCCAACATCGTCTCGTAACTCCCGTAAGGTGACAAAAGATCCCGAGCGAGTCGACATTTGTAAGCGCTCGCCCTCCTTGTACAGAATGGCAAACTGCACCAACCGAATGGTGAGTCGTTCAGGGTCAAAACCGAGCGCCTCAGCAGCGGCTTTGATGCGGACGATATACCCATGATGATCAGCACCCCAAACATAAATGATTCGATCAAAACCTCGGGAAAATTTGTTTGCGATGTATGCGATATCACTTGCGAAGTAGGTTGTTTCGCCGTTATCTCGGCGCACCACCCGATCTTTGTCATCGCCGAAGTCAGTGGATCGAAACCACAAGGCACCGTCTTGTTCGAACAAATATCCGCGCTCTTCAAGGGTTGCGATTGCTTGATCGATTTCACCAGAGGTCACCAGTGACTTTTCACTAAACCACTGGTCAAAATTTGCACCAAATTCGGAGAGATCATCCTGGATATCGTCAAGGATCGAATGCAGCGCGAGATTGAACGGAAGATTCCAACGATCGCCAAGTGCTTCTTTGGCGTTCTGGATTAATCCATCAATGTGCGCGTCTTTCGTGGTTTCAGAATCGGGCGTCACGTCTTTGACGAGATCGTGAAACGCGATTGCGATGGAATTCCCCGTATTGTCATGCAGGGTGTCGCCTAATTCTGCAATGTATTGGCCTTGATAGCCTGCCGACGGAAAGACGATGTCTTCTCCAGAGGTTTCCAGGTAACGCAGGTACACGCTGACGGCCAGAATGTTCATTTGTCTTCCAGCATCATTAACGTAGTACTCGGCCTCAACTTGGTGTCCCCGTGCTTTCAGCAGGTTGACCAAGGTCGCTCCATAGGCAGCACCTCGACCATGACCTACATGCAAGGGTCCGGTTGGGTTTGCTGAGACGTATTCCACCTGGACGCGTTCATTGGTGGTTGGATGCAAGCCATATTGGTCGCGCTCGGTCAGACATCGAACGACCGGTTCAAAGGCAGCGCCTTTTGCTAAGCGGATATTAATAAAACCGGGTCCTGCAATGTCAACAGCCGCAATGGTCTCTGACGCCGGAAGATGTTCGATGAGCTTCTCAGCCAAGGCGCGAGGGGCTATTTGAGCTGCTTTGGCATGCATCATGGCGACATTGGTCGCCAAATCACCATGCGCAGGATCGCGTGTGTTTTCGATTTGCACAGGTTTGCGATCGATGGAATTGATGATGTTGTCAGCGATGAGTTGATCGAGCGCTTGTTCGAATAGCGCAGCGACAGCGTCCTTCATGGTGTCCCTCCGGTTAAGGGCGGGAGTGTAGCATTACCAAAGGTCCCAGGGATCGACATCCAACTGAAACATCACTTTTCCCCGCTTTTTGTAAGCCCAGGGTCCGGTTTCTTTCAAGACCCACTGCAACAGTGGGCGTTTTCCAAGAATGAGCAATTGGCCATGGTATTGACGATTGCGCCGCTCCATCGGAGCAGGTGCAGGACCAAGGAGTCGTACGGGACTATTCAATGCCCGAATCGCATGGGCGACATCACCTAAAGCGGTGAAGACGGCTTCGGCGGTTGATGCCCTTGCCGAAATCAGGGCGAGATGTGTATCTGGTGGCCATTGGAATTGCTGACGCTCCGCCATGATGGCGGCGGCGAGCTCATCGTAGTTTTGTTTTAAAATTCGATCGAACCATTCGGAATCTGGCCTGTGCGTTTGAACCAACACTTGGCCGCGCGCTCCATGTCTGCCAGCACGGCCGGAAACTTGAGTCAACAACTGTGCAAAATGTTCAACCGATCGAAAATCGGCTCCGGATAACCCCTGATCTGCATCGGTCACGATGACGGTGGAGAGATTTTTAAAATCGTGGCCCTTCGCGAGCATCTGTGTCCCAACTAAAATACAGGGATCACCATCAATCACAGGTTGGATGAGTTGTTCAAATGCACGTCGTCTTGCGGTGGTATCGCGATCAACCCGAATAACGGGAGTATCAGGGAAGGCTGTCGCTAATGCTTCTTCAAGACGTTCCGTACCGAGGCCAACAGCGAGAAGGTTGAGCCCAGAACATTCCGGACAGACAGTGATCGATTGTTGGCGGTGGTCACAGTGGTGACACCACAAGACATTTGGATGTCGATGCAGGGTCGGCTTGGCGTCACAGTGACGACATCCGGGAATCCATCCGCAATCCGCGCACATTAAAACAGGTGAATAACCACGCCGATTCAAAAAGACTAACGCTTGTTGTTGGCGATCAATAGCGTCGCCAATGGCTCGCCGAGAGGCGTCACTCAAACCATCTTTGGGTTTGTCATGGCGCGCATCGATCAGACGAATCGTCGGAGATGGCTGCTGACCCGGGCGACTGGACAGACGTAAGCGAATGTATTTTCCAAGCTCAGCCTGATGCCAACTTTCAAGAGATGGTGTCGCTGAAGACAGCACCACTGGAATCCTCATTTGCTGAGCGCGGACGATGGCAAGATCGCGTGCTGAATAACGACATCCTTCCTGATTTTTGTAGGCGCCATCGTGCTCCTCATCCACCAAAATGAGCCCCAGATTTGGCATTGGGGTGAATAATGCAGAGCGTGTACCGATCAATACGTCGGCGGTACCTTGGGATGCGGCAACAAAGGCTTTTGCCCGCGCGCCATCGGCAAGTCCAGAATGTGAGACTGCTAGCGTACCTGTCAGTTGTTGCTGGATTCGAGTCACCATTTGCCCTGTCAGTCCGATTTCGGGCACCAGCAACAGTACTTGCTTTCCACGCTCGAGGGTTTTCCGAATTAATTCTGAAAACACCTGGGTTTTCCCACTTCCGGTAACGCCTTGAAGTAAAAAACACTGGAAGTCGCCTGATGCTTGATTCACACAATCAATCGCGTGTTGTTGCTCATCAGTGAGTGGGTAGTGAGGTGGTTGAGACTGTCCCTGCTCTGTTTTTGCGAGAGGAAAAGGTTTCCCCTTGCGAATCGCTGCCGGAAGGCTCGACAACAGAAGGTCTCCAGCCGGAGCAAGATAGTAATCGGAGGCAAACCGAATCAATGCGTGGTGGGAAGGGTCGATCACAGGTGCATCATCGAGGACTTCAAGGATCGATTTGATGGTGCTCAAATCTTGGGGTTCGCTTGCTTCGCCGGCGCTGATCCCAACGATTTCGCGAGATCCGAGTGGTGCTTTGACGCGCAAGCCGGCTTCGATCGGTTTGTCCGAACTGTAGGTCAGGGGCTCGAAAAAAGGCCCTGGAACAAAAACTTTGATAAAAAAGCGTGACATAGGCTTCCGTGAACACCTTAGTGTTTGATAGACTCCGCCGCCCAAACTTAGATGCGGTGCCTAACGCGTAAGGTGGTTGGGGAAGCGGCATCGATTATACAGAGGATAGAACAGATGAGAGCGGATATTCATCCAGCATACACCGACGTGAAAGTCACATGCTCATGTGGCGCGTCGTATGATACACGGTCAACCAAAGGCGAAGACTTTTCTGTCGATGTTTGCCAAGAGTGCCACCCTTTTTATACGGGTAAGCAGAAAGTGGTCGATACCGGTGGGCGAATTGATCGCTTCAACAAGCGCTTCGGTGGCCGCACAATTTCCAAGTAAATTCTTGACGAAAGCCGCTTTGATCGCGGCTTTTGTCTATTCGGGAGCGAGCGTCGCGGACTCCTGTCCTCCCCCTCAAACGCTCTCTCCGCCATTGAAACTCCAACGTGTTATCGATGGTGATACCGTCAAATTAAGCGATGGTTCAAGTGTTAGGCTGACCGGTTTCAACAGCTTCGAGCTCAAAGATTCCGGTTGGAAACGTCAATATGCACGAAAGGCTCGATCGCGCGCTCAAGACGTGTTGAGCGAGACGATTTTCATCACTCCCTGGCCTGCTTCAACAGACCGTTATGGGCGTTTGCTCGGCAATCTGTGGATGGGGGAATCTTATCTCGGAGAAGTCTTGGTTGCCGAAGGGCTCGCATTGACGGTTTCGATTCCACCAGAAAACCGTTTGGTTGCTTGCTTGTTGGATCTCGAATGGCAGGCGCGTGATGCAAAACGAGGCGTTTGGGCGTTGGGTCATTTACCCGAGTCGGCAGAAGCACTCAATCGTGGTGGGTTCCAGCATCGAGTGGGTGACATCACTCAAATCCTGGATGCGAAAACTTTGGTGTTAAGTGATCGGTTACGCGTCATGTTACCAAAGGCTGATTCATCGATGCGGCTCGGCATGAGATTAGAAGTCCGGGGTTGGGTGTCGCGATCGCCAGCATCGGTCCGGGGACAATTTCCATGGACCTTAACCCTCAAAGATCTGACCAATCGCACCCGCGTGTTTTAGAACAACTGCTGCGGTGTTTGGATCGCTTGCCCATCGTTTGAGGGGATCACGGCCTCAGGGGCTGCATCTTTCGGCGGGTTCTCTAACAAAAAGAATTCGCGTATCGATTGATTTTGGGTGCCACGTGCTTTTGCGCCGGTTTCCGGATCAATCCGTGTCGCAATGACACCCGTTGGCAAGGCAGGTATCTCTTCGGGAACACGATCCAACGCGTGCTTCATGAATTCAATCCAAATCGGTAGTGCAGCTCGCCCTCCGTATTCAGCTCGCCCCAGTGTTTTCGGTTGGTCAAAGCCCACCCAGACTGAGGCAACCAGATTCTTTTGGTAGCCATTGAACCAGGCGTCGACTTGATCGTTGGTGGTCCCTGTTTTACCAGCTAAATCCTGTCGACCCAAGGACTTGGCTTTTTTCGCCGTGCCCTGCTGGACGACATCTTTGAGCATGTCGTTGATCAGGAAATGGATCCGCTCATCCAAAACACGAGGTGCAATTCTGTCGGTGTAGTCCAAATCGAAAAAGTCAGATTTTGCCGGACGCAGCCGGTTATCGAAATCGAGGTCCACGGACACAGAACGGCCATCACAGTCGGATTGACAGACACTCACTGGACGCGTCTGATACAACACGGCGCCATCGGCTGATTCAATGCGATCAATGAGATGATTTTTTACCCGGAATCCACCGTTTGCAAAAATCGCATAAGTCTCCGCCATTTCTAGAGGTGTCAGAGACGCAGTGCCGAGTGAAATGGATAAATCTCTGGGCAGTTTGGTGGTATCCACCCCAAATCGTTCTGCAATATCAATGATTCGATTCACACCCAGTTCCCGGACCAGGCGCACAGAGACGAGATTGCGTGACCGATACAGGGCGGTTCTGAGCCGAGTGGGCCCGAGGAATGTGCCACCTGAGTTCTGCGGGCGCCAGTCAGTGGCCCCTTCTGTCTGATCAAACACGACTGGTGCGTCGTTGATTAAGGTTGCCGGGGTCATTCCGGACTCAAGCGCTGCTGTATAGATGAGAGGCTTAATGCCCGATCCGACCAATCGCCCACCCTGCGTGGCTCGGTTAAACTTCGACTCGAAATAGTTAAAACCACCGATCATCGCTCGAATCGCACCAGTGTTTGGATCCAGCGCAACAAATCCCGACTCAACCTCTGGTTTTTGCGCAAGCCACCAGCGCTTTTCATCTTGAAGAACCCGAATTAAATCACCTGGCTCGACCAAGGTGCGCGCATCTTTCACGCGAGGTCCGATGCTGTTGACACTCCGATATTCTCGCGCCCACTCAAAACCCTGCTTCTCAATCACAATGGATTGTTCGTCCGCGGTAACCGCTCGGATGGAATTGTCAGTGACTGAGACAACCACTGCCGGTTGTAATGGGCCAATCGCGTCGACACTCGCGAGTTGGCGTTTCCAGTCAAATAATGTGGTTCCGATCAGTGTTTGTTCGACGCCTCGCCATCCATGGCGACGATCGTATTCCATCAGTCCTCGGATGACGGCATCTTGAGCAAATTTTTGTTGTTCGCCGTGAATGGTCGTGAATACACGGAGACCATCGGTGTAGGCACGATCATCAAAGATTTCCAGTGCGATACGGCGCGCTTCTTCAGCAACATAAGGTGCGGTGAGATCCAGTTGGACACCATGAAGAGAGGCTGTGACTGGTTGTTCAAGCGCCAAGTTAAAGTCGTACTCTTCAATAAAGCCGAGTTTTAGCATTCGGCCTAAAATCCAATCACGACGTTCCTTTGCGCGCTCTGGGTTGGCAATCGGATTGTACTTTGAGGGAGCCTTGGGGAGACCAGCGATCATTGCTGACTGTGCAAGCGTTAGCTGGTCGAGCGTTTTTCCATAATAGATTTGCGAAGCTGCATTTACACCATAGGCTCGGTGTCCTAAAAAAATTACATTGAAATACAGTTCAAGGATCTCGTCTTTAGTCAGCGACTTTTCGATCTCGAGTGCCAGCAAAATTTCTCTGAATTTCCGAGCAAAAGTTCGCTCGTGGCTCAAGAAATAATTTTTCGCAACCTGCATGGTAATGGTGGAGCCACCGGATTGAATCTGACCACTTGAAACCAACTGCCAAGCTGCACGAGCCAAGCCGAGCGGATCAATCCCAACGTGATCACGGAAGTTGTCATCCTCAGCTGCGAGAAAGGCGCGAACCAGGTCAAGCGGGACTTCGTTAATCCTGACGGGATCACGCCGTTTTTCACCGAACTGCGCGATCAACTGTCCATCTGCACTGAAAATCTGTAGAGGTGTCTGGAGTTGAACGGTTCGAAGAGATTCAACATCTGGAAGGCCTGGCTTCAGATACAGATATCCGCCAATCACAACGCCTGTTCCTAAGATCGCTAGCGTCAGTCCGAGGCTGATCAGAAAACGTATTGGCCCTGTCACAATGCTTCCATTTCGAATCTTGGGCAGAAGTGTACCTAAAATCAAAGTCCAATATCGATTTGACAGACTTTATTTTCCTGCTTGGCTCTCCGGGAATTGGAGGGAGTCATGCACACGAACCCATCTCAAGTACAACAAGTTTACATGGGGTGCGACGCGCTTTATTGGATAACCGATGGAGATTGTCAAAAGCAGTCATTTGCAGCCTTCGAACAGACACTTCAGCCAAGACACATGATTGTGTCTGAGTTTTGGATTCAACGAGACATGATCCCTATGGATTTCGTAACCATGGACGCAGGTGGAGTTGGATTTGATTCTTTCGAGTGTGTCGAGCAGGGTGAGCGGTTTCAGATGCGTGCCGCATTGCGTTCTCGAGCCCTTCAATACATCTCGGACTGTGTTCAGTTTCCACAACTGGACGCTTTGACACCGGAGACAGATTGGGTCTGTTCGCAACAATTGGAGGGTGTTTTTGCGTGGCACAGCCATTCTCAGGTGACCGCTTGCTTGGTTGTTGACCGAACCGTCAGGCGCGTTGGTCATTGGCCATTGAAGCAGCATGACGAGCAAGTGCATGCTTGGGCTAGGCGACTGGATTGCTCCGTGCCTGAGCTGCAATGTGTCCCAATCCAACAGATAGTCAATGGTTCTCTGCCATGCTCAATCTGATCCACTGGCGCGGTGTGATGATTCGGAAGCGATTCATTTGGTGCGCGCGCTGGTGTCTTTTTCTCACAGTGAGTTTGATCTCGGTTGCGCTTTCTGCATCCATCATGTTGCTCTCGCTCAGCAAAGATTTGCCGGATCGATCGGAGCAGCTTGCGGACTTGGTCCGTCAAAATACCACCATGAGCCAGCAGCTCAGCGAGATGCAACTGTCCGTTGATCAACGCTTGCAAGCCCAAACACAACAACTCGAACATCAGGCACAGATCAGCCTGCGTCTATCGAGACTGCAGCGTTTGTCGTTGATTGATGCATTTCGGGTCATCGCAGTCACCGATAGCAAAGACAGCACGGTGGTTCGGCTGCAAGTCGGTGACATGGCGCAACTGACGTCGCAGGCTTTGGAGAATCCGTTTGATGTTCGTCTTGTACAGCCGGGCGAATATGCGGTCATCGCCGAGTTGGTTTTCAGCGATGGTTAATGTTCAACAGTGGGTCGCTCGTCACACGAATGTGGTTCTGATTACCTGGTTTGTCGCTGTTGCAGCTGTGCTCGGCGGTTTCGTCGTGAAGCCACTTTTCGATCGTTACGTGGCCCGTTTAATCGATCAACGCCAACTCATCGAGCAAACGACACGTCACCAGCGTTTACATCAACGACAGTTGGCATTGTCTCAGGCGATCGAAGCGATCGATGCAGCATCTCACCCATTGGACTTGATGGCCTTGGTCACGCATCTCAGTGATATCGGCGAGGTTCTCGATGTGCAGGTCACATCTGATCAGTGGGTGGTGAATGTAGCGATGTCCAATCAGTCCGATGTGGGTGCAATTTATGATCTGCTCTCGCGTATCTCTGGTCTTGCGGTCGACACCTTGACGTTGCAAACGATGGATGGCGAGCAGCAGCTTCGCTTGTTACTTGAGCCTTCAGACGCAGTTTGGTTACACACAGTTGATAGGCCTTTGCCAGAACTCGCTTGGGACGATCGTCTTGGTGAACTCTCTACCTGTCCGACTCTGAGGTTGCGAGCACAGTTGGGGGAGCAGTTTCAGGTGGTGATGAATGATTCAGATCGTCTGTCGATCGCAACAGGCGACTGGCTCAATGCGGATTGGCGATTCCTAGGTTACCGAGATCAACAGTTTATTTTGAAAAATGGATTAGGTCGGACATGCGTAAAACCAAGCTCCTGATCGCTGTTTTCCTTGGGCTTGTCTGTTCGAAGGTCAGTGCATCAGAAACCATCCAGCTCGCCTTTGAGCAAACGCCTTTGGCTGAAGCGGTGAGCTTCTTTTCCGAAACTTCCGGGCTGAATGTTTCGATTCCAGAAGGATTAAACCCATCGATCACGATCCATCAGACCGCTGATGATTATCGGCAAGCGATTGAGAAGATCGCAGTCGCTGCGGGTCTGATCGCCATTGATGTGCCAACTGGGTTCGAACTTCGGAACCGGGCTGAACGCTTCGGCGTCCTGGTGATTGACTTGAAGCATCGAGAAGCCGAGCAGGTGCTGAAGCTGGTGGAATCATCCAGGCAAGCGACAAAAGCAGAAGTCTCTGTGATTGCTGACCCTGAAACGAATCGCCTGATTGTTCGCGGTGATCTGTCGGAGGTGTCAGCGATTCAACAACTGGTCGAAGTACTTGACGTTGCGGTCAAGCAAATTCTCATCGAAGCAAAACTCGTGTCTCAAGATACCGATAAGCGACGAGATTTAGGTATTCGATGGTCATTTGCTACATCAGAGCCCGGTCGTTCCGGGATCCAAGGGCAAACACAGGGGTTTGCGGATCAGTCAGGCCGTTCAGCCATGTCACTTGCTTTTGTTTCTGACCCGAAACTACTCGCTCTTGAACTACAGGCACTTGAATCATCGGGCGTGGGTGAGGTGATCTCTGAGCCTCGCATTGTGACCACCAACCGACGGGCAGCGACGATACGACAGGGTCAACAGCTACCTTTTGTCACAGTCGACAAGGAGGGTCGGTCGTCGACGGAATTTAAAGATGCGGTACTTGAGTTAAAGGTCACACCGATTTTGCGTGACGATGGAAAAATCGAAATGATTCTTGAAATTCGACAGGATCAAGTCAGCCAATTGATCACGGCTCAGGGCCCTGCAATTGAGACGCGCGAATTACAGACGCGTGTGACCGTCGATCCGGAAGAAACCCTGGTTCTCGGTGGTATTTATGAATCGCGCGAGGAGAATGTTCTGGTCGGGATTCCCGGTTTATCCTCGATTCCGATACTGGGCCAGGCGTTTCAGTCAAGTCAGCGTCGAGCCTTTAAATCAGAACTGTTAATATTTATCACTCCGCGCATTCTATAACTGAGGTTTCATGTCTGATATTGCGTTTCCGCTCATTCTGATCGGCCCAACTGGTGCTGGTAAGACGACTGTGGGTCGACTCTTGGCCAATAAGCTTGGTGTGCCATTTTTTGATCTAGATGAGGAGATTGAATCGCGCTGTGGGGCGGATATCCCGTGGATCTTTGATGTTGAAGGTGAGGCCGGCTTTCGTGATCGTGAGGCGCGGGTGTTGAGTGATCTTGTTGGGCAAGGTGATGTTGTGGTTTCGACCGGCGCTGGGGTTGTCTTAAGACAGGAAAACAGAGAGCTACTGGCTGAGCATATCAACCGGGTGATTTGGTTACAGGTGGATTTGAAAACACAATTTGATCGGTTGAAAAATGATAAAAATCGGCCGCTACTGCAAGTCGCTGATCCGAAGGCTAAGCTGCGCGCGATGGCGATTGAGCGAGAACCGCTGTATCAATCCTGTGCTTCGATTCAGGTACAGACTCGCAAAACAAATCCGTCTATTGTGGTGCATCAAATTATGGAACAGCTTCATGGGGAAGAGCGATGAGAACGCTAAACGTCGAGCTAGGCGAACGCGCCT
This sequence comes from Litorivicinus sp., assembly GCA_009886945.1. GTDB lineage: Bacteria > Pseudomonadota > Gammaproteobacteria > Pseudomonadales > Litorivicinaceae > HIMB30. Next base: position 1,367 of record QXYM01000117.1, on the reverse strand, counting down.
ATCCGATCCACATTGGACGCGGACTGCTGAGCTCGGATTTGCTGGCGTCGGTGATCCGTGGTCGCCAGGTACTCGTGGTCACCAATGATCGCATTGCTCCTCTGTATTTAGAGAAGGTGCTTGCTCAATTATCGGATTTTGAGGTCGCAACCGTGATTCTTCCCGATGGCGAGAACCACAAACAGATTGATACCTTGGATTTGATTTTTTCAGAAGCGCTCTAGCGTCGTTTTTCCAGGAATGCCACCATGATTGCGCTTGGCGGGGGTGTGGTTGGTGACATGGTTGGATTTGCTGCGGCGACCTATCAACGAGGCATCGATTTCGTTCAAATTCCGACCACTTTGTTATCACAAGTTGACTCATCGGTTGGCGGGAAGACTGGTGTGAACCATCGCTTAGGCAAAAATATGATCGGTGCGTTTCACCAGCCTGTTGCTGTGTTGATCGATACCGACGTGTTAGCGACATTGCCGGCGAATGAAATGTCAGCGGGCATGGCCGAAGTCATCAAATATGGGCTATTGGGTGACGAGGCGTTTCTCACATGGATTGAGGATCATCTTGATGCATTGATGTCAAAACACAGCGATGCGATTTCGACAGCGATTGAGCAGTCCTGCCAGATGAAAGCGGAGATTGTGGCGCGAGACGAGCGTGAAGGTGGTGTTCGCGCCCTTCTGAATTTAGGACATACTTTTGGCCATGCGATCGAGGCGCACTTAGGGTATGGCGGCTGGCTTCACGGAGAAGCAGTGGGTGCGGGGATGGTGCTCGCGGCACGCGTATCCGGTGCCATGGGAATGTTGGTGGAATCAGAGGTGCAGCGTGTTGTCTTGATCTGCGAGCGAGCGAATTTGCCAACGGAACCCCCGAAAGGGATGACCCCGGATGATTTCTTCAGGCATATGGCCGTTGATAAAAAAAATGTCGACGGAAGACTTCGGCTTGTGTTGATGCGCGCGTTAGGGGCGGCCTATCTCGAGGAAAATGCGCCGATGGCGCTATTAGATGATGTATTGACAGCGTGCTGTCATTAGTTCGATCTCAGCACGCGTGTATTGAGCGGATCCGCTCGGCAGTTCGCTGGGCGAAACGTTTGGTTGTGTTGGTCGGTGCGCCTGGTCAAGGGAAGACAGTCGTGATCCAAGATCTGGTATTGCGAACCCCAACGAATCCACTGTGCCTCGAGGGTGAATTAATTTCTGATCGGACAGATGCGGTGCTTCGACTTGTGGGCTTAGTCGGGTTAAGACCAGAGGGTTCGATGCATGAGATGCTTGCGCGATTGCAAACCAAGCATTCCGCAGGCTCCGAGCAGGGGATTCCTGAAATCATCGTCGATGATGCGCATTGTCTTCCCGATG
>QXYM01000116.1 GCA_009886945.1 Litorivicinus sp. | reverse complement strand
GTCCGGCTTGGCTCGGGTTGCGTCATCTTCACCGAGCACGAGTTCTTTCCGGTAAGCAGCCTCATTTTTTTGAATGTCATACTCGATGCCTGGAAGTTTGGAGCCGACTAAACCCAGAACGACGGTGCCCCCTATAGCTGTCAGCAGAACAACCCAAACCAGGCCATGATCGACAGGGCCAATGATGGGCAATTCGGTCACGTTCTTGGATAAGCCATACAGAATTGGAATGAAGGCGAAGAGCATGAGGACCGTTTCCAGTAGGCCGACCCCTAAGTCTTCGGTAATCCGTGCGAATTTTAACGTGTCTTCCTGGACACGTTGGCTGGCCCCTTCAATTAAGCGCGCTTTTTCCCAGTTGTCTTGATAATACTCAGCAATGCTACGGCGCCACCGAAAGGTCCAGTGGTTGACCAGGAATCCGTTGAAAATCACATTGACCACGATGTAGATGCCGGCAATGCTGAAGAACTCAAACATATAGCCGTTGAACTCTTCAATGGTCAGCGCACCGGGTTTCGACAGAGCAAGCTGTAATGCGTCATAGAACCGGCCGAACCATTCGTTAATTTGGACGTCGAGTTGCACGCTGTACCAGACGGCAATAACGATGGTGAGGGTTCCACCGATACTCCAAGGCCACCATTTTCGGTCGTAAAAAAATCTGAACATTCGTTTGATCCCATGTTTGCCGGGGTTTGGCAACGCGTTGCTTTCACACCCAAGTGTATTCTGGATTGTTGCACCAGTAGGGCTTTTTTTTACTCGGCCCTTTGTTCTTGTCTTAATGTTTGTAAGACTATGGCGTCACGTCTAGAAGGATGCAAGATTGCAAGCGCTCGAACTCTTTGATGATGCTCCGCATACGGAACATGCGGTGACTTTGTTCAATCAAGATTTTCGTCATGCGGGTCAAACCGATGATTTGACTATTTACCAGGCGGAATACGCCCTAAAATCGCCTGACCTTGACTGCTTGCATTGTCTTTTGGCCGATCAGCTCGTCGGCGAGGATGACGAAACTCCCTGGCTGAGTGCGCCAGTCATGGCAGCCTACGTTTCCCTTGCCGAACGCGAAGACGGAGTTCCTGTCCGCTTGGATGATGCAATCTGTATTTTTGAAAACCGTCAGCGACTCTACCTGGTCCGCATGATTCTGCGTCAATCGACCCTTGAGCCCTGGAGCGAAGATGCAGATTTGAGCATTACCATCTACCGTGCTGAATCCAAAGATGGGGTTCATCAAGGATTTTATGATCAAGTCGCCAACGAGGCGCATGACGCCATGGCGGCCTGCTTATATTGGCACGGGCAAATGGATATTGAAGACGATGCGATCCGCGAAAACCATCAAATTGCGGTCGAAGCCCTACAAACCGTCGTTCGGGACTTGATTGAGGAATTTAACCAACAGATGCCTGAAGGTCTGGTTGCCAATCTTGAACAAGCCGGGATGTTTGATGAAGACTACGACGATGAGCTTGAAGAGGCCGAAGAGGATGATGGCTCATCAGAATCTGGGCCACCAATTATTCACTGAGAACCATTTTGAACGACCAACTATCAACCCTATCAAGACAATGGAATCAATCACTTAGGACACTTTTTGAGCGCGATTCTGATCGTGGTTCGAGATATGTTGCTGAGGGAGCTGGACTTCGACTGGATTATTCGAAGCATTGGATCGACGATGCGGTGCTTCAGGCGCTTCTTCGGCTACTTGATGAGTGCCAATTTTCGGGTCAGCGCGCGAAGCTGTTTTCTGGTGAGCGGATCAACTCCACGGAGAATCGTGCCGTGTTGCATGCGGCACTGCGGGCGCAATCGACTGATGCGTATGGGATCGATGATCAATCGGTGATGGCGGACGTCTTTCAGGCGAGAGGGCATGCTTATGCGTTTGCTGAAGATATCCGCGAAGGGCGAGTTCTGGGATTCACCGGCGAAGCCTTGACTGACGTGGTGAATATCGGGATCGGAGGGTCTGATTTAGGCCCGCTTATGGTCAGTGAGGCCTTGAAGCCCCTGATCGATGGACCCAGGCCGCATTATGTCTCGAATGTTGATGGCGCCCATTTGCACGATGTACTCGCGTCGTTAAATCCCGCTAGCACGTTGATTTTAGTCGCATCGAAAACCTTTACGACGCAAGAAACGATGCATAACGCGATGAAGGCGAAGCGATGGATTGTGGAGGCTTTGGGTGATCAGGCGGTCAGCCATCACTTTGCGGCGCTGTCGACGAACACGGAGGCTGTTGCCGCATTTGGCGTTTCAGAAGCTCGAATGTTCGGGTTCTGGGATTGGGTCGGTGGGCGATACTCGGTGTGGTCAAGCATTGGTTTATCGCTTGTCATAGCGCTAGGACCCGAGATCTTTGGACGATTCTTAGACGGCGCTCGGGCAATGGATCAACACTTTCAAACAGCGCCCGCGAAAGACAATATTCCGGTTCTGATGGCGCTACTTGGTGTTTGGTATCGCAATGGTTTTGGTCTGGAGACCTTGGCCGTTCTTCCCTACGAACAACGGCTTCATCGTTTTTCTGCTTACCTACAACAGATGGAGATGGAGTCGAACGGCAAGCGAGTGGATCGGGAGGGGGCTCCCGTGAACTACGATACGTGTCCGGTGATTTGGGGCGAGCCTGGGACCAATGGTCAACATGCATTTTTTCAATTGCTTCACCAAGGGACACTCATCTGTCCTGTCGACTTCATCTTAACTGCCAATCCGACCAATACCGATGCTGAATCCCATGCGTTATTGAATGCCAATTGCCTTGCTCAAGCTGAGTCGTTGGCATTTGGAAAGACAGAGGATGCTGTGTATCGTGAAATGATCGAACACGGACAGTCTGAATCAGAAGCCTCGCGTTTAGCCCCACATCGTAGCTTCCCGGGTAACAGACCCTCATCCTTGATCATGATGGATGCTCTGACTCCCGAACACTTAGGCGCCTTGATTGCTGCTTATGAGCATAAAGTGTTCACACAGGGTGTGATCTGGAATATTAACTCTTACGACCAGTGGGGTGTTGAGCTTGGTAAAGCTCAATGCAACGCATTGCGCCCAAGTTTTGAATCAGGTGATGCATCCGCATTCTCGACCTCCACGCAAGAGACGTTGAAATGGTTGCTCAGTCAAAAAGCTTAACAGCCGATGAGATCAGCCGGGTGATCGAAATGGCGTGGGAGGATCGAACGCCATTTGAGGCCATTGAGGCAAGTTTTGGACTGAATGAGTCCCAAGTGATTGAACTGATGCGGCGTGAGATGAAAAGTTCCAGTTTTAAGATGTGGCGTGCACGGGTGTCTGGACGGAAAACCAAGCATTTAGCCCGGCGTGGCTTTTCAGTCGGCCGCCATGTTTGCCCAACTCAGCGTAATCGATAAAACAAAAAGTTATAAGAATAAAAAAACATATTCTTTTGAGATCTAACAGCAGGTGGCTAGCATGTCGCTATTGTTCATTAAGGATCTTCACCATGACTGTATGGAAATCGTTACTCGGGGCAGCAGCCCTCGTCCTTGGATCGACCGCTCAGGCGTCAGCGTTGGAGCCGGTTATTAATAGTTTTCATCTCACGGATTTGCTGGAGTCTCAACAAGTCAAAGTGCTTGAGATCCGCAGTGATGAAAAAGCCTACCTCGCCAGCCACATTCCGGGCTCTGTTTATATCCCTTACGGTGAATTCCGCGGACCAAAGACGAACCCTGGAAAACTTCCTGAACTTAAACAACTGGCGAAATCCCTTGGGTCACGAGGTATTGATACCTTGGACTCGGTAGTCATCGTCCATGACGGCGTGACCACAACCGATTTCGGGGCCGCCGCTCGGGTGTACTGGACATTAAAGAGCGTCGGTTTCGAGTCTCTTGCGATCTTAAATGGCGGTTTCCGGGGATACCAAAAAGACGGATTTGAATTGGCGTCCGGGTGGACGGCGGTAGAACCTGCGAATCCTCAACTGGTCTTTAATGCAACTTGGTATGCAGATACCACTGAAGTTGCGAAGCAAGTTGCAGGGCAGGGAACCGCGAAACTTTTGGATGCTCGCCTCGACGCCTTCTATGCCGGGGAGGCTTGGCACGACGCGGCTGCGCGTCCGGGAATTTTGCCGGGCGCTGAACAGTTCGCTTTCGAGGCATTCTTCGATAAGAATACGCCTTTGTTGAAGCATGCTAGCGAAGTGCAATCGATTGTGACCAACCAACAACTCGATCAGCCAGGCACGATTTCCTATTGCAACACCGGTCATTGGGCCGCAACCAACTGGTTTGTCCTGAGCGAAGTGGCGAAGGTTCCGGATGTCAAGCTCTATGCAGAATCGATGGTTGAATGGTCAGCATTGAACAAACCCATGGAGAATGTACCAACTTCAGTCCAGTTTGCGATCCTGAAGACGAAAAAATGGTTCGGCAATTTGGTGAATTAATTCTTGGTGATACGAATACTTCTGATTGTCGGTCTCCTTTCAACGCTCGCTGTCTCAGCGGGCGTTCGCTTTTCTCTGCTGTTAGGCCTTGGACTACTGATCGGTTTCAGTCTTGAGCGAATGGGCTTTGGGTTTGCAGGGCCGTGGCGTCGGTTAATTCGTGATCGCAATGCCCAGGGAATGATGGCACAACTGCTGGCGATTGGCCTGACAGCGATTGCGATTCAACCCATTATTGCTTATGCGCCGGGGTCATTTTTAGGGGCGATTGCACCGGTATCAATCACCATGGTCATGGCGGCCTTTGTGTTCGGTCTTTCCATGCAGATGATCTTGGGTTGTGGGTCCGGAACCCTGATCAATGCAGGTTCTGGGAATGCGATTGCTTTGGTTGCACTTCCGCTATTTTGCCTCGGTAGTTTTGTAGGGACCTTGTTGGTGCCATTCGCAATCGAGTCAACACCGCATATCCCCGTGAGTCTGCCTGCGTTGTTTGGCGTCCAAGGAAGTGTCGGGGCCACTGTCATCGGACTCATTGTCATCGGACTCATTGCTGCTCGATACAGCCAAGCTCCACTTTGGAATCGACGGCTTCTGACTGCGGCTGTCATCTTAGCGGGACTTGCGATCTTGCATGTTCTCGTTGCCGGGCAACCCTGGGGCGTGGTTTATGGGTTAGGTCTTTGGGTTGCAAAAGCAGCGCAAGGGCTCGGATGGGATCCCGCTACCGCGGCGTTTTGGACACACCCAATCAATATCGCGGCACTGGAAAGTTCGATTTTGACCGATACAACCTCGCTCACCAGTCTCGGATTAGTGGGTGGTGCAGCCTTGGCTGCCTGGAAAGAATCGAGTGACCGTCCGTTCGGACAGTCCGTTGCCATTTGGTTTTATCTGGTTGCGGCACTCTTTGGTTTATTACTAGGGATTTCATCGCGGCTTGCTTTTGGCTGTAATGTCGGCGCGCTATTCAGCGGTATTGCATCTGGCTCATTGCATGGTTGGGCATGGTTATTGGCAGGTTTTGTGGGCAGTATCGTGGGCGTTCGATTGCGCGATCAGCTCTGGTCACTTGCACAAACGAGTCGGCAGTCATGACTCGGCGATTCGGGATCATCGTGGCACTGCTCGGTGTCTTAGGGGGGGTCGTGATTGACTGGACGCTTGGCGTCCCACCTGATCCATTTCGGGCTCCAGATCCCATGGCATTCGGATCGACATCCGGTGCGTCTGGTGCGATTTGCACCTTTGCGCCTGGAGCTCAACAATGAAGCACGTTTTCATCAAGTCCATCTTCGGCCCGATTCGTCTGGATTTTGGCGGGGATAGCTTGTTGCGCGTGATGCAGGTCAGCCGTAAAGGAGTCAGTGATACCATCGACCCAGACGTTCTGACACCTGTCATTCAGTGCATCGAAGGCAAGCGTGATGGACTTGGAATCCCGGTGAGGTTTGAAGGGACTCCCTTCCAAATCAAAGTTTGGGAGGCGATGCGACAGATTCCACCCGGTGAAGTCGTGAGCTATTCGGAGTTGGCGAAGCGTGCGGGTAATATGAGAGCGACTCGTGCCGTTGCTTCAGCCTGTAGTCAAAACCCTTGTGTGGTGGTGGTGCCATGCCATCGGATCATTCGTCGCGATAGAGGACTTGGTGGCTTCGCCTGGGGTATTCCTCTCAAACGGTCTTTGCTCATCCGCGAAGGCGTTCGTATCAGTTCAGACCTCAGGGTACTTTAAGTACTCTCAGTTAATCCATAGATCATCGTTGATGAATTAGCCAGAAAACATTTATTGGATTAGTTTTCACGGGCTTCCTATCCTCAGTCTCAATAACAAGGAGTCGACACACGATCCTTTTGGACGTTGAGCACAGGAGTTGGACATGGCCTCAAAAGCATATGATGCAGGCGTTAAAGAATACCGTGACATGTATTGGACCCCGGAATATGTTCCGCTGGATACCGATCTACTAGCATGTTTTAAATGCACAGGGCAACCAGGTGTGCCTCGTGAGGAGGTTGCTGCCGCCGTGGCCGCCGAGTCATCGACTGGAACCTGGAGTACCGTTTGGTCCGAGTTATTAACAGATCTCGAATTTTATAAGGGTCGTGCGTACCGCATTGAAGACGTGCCAGGTGATGACGAGTCTTTTTACGCGTTTATCGCCTATCCAATCGATCTGTTTGAAGAGGGCTCGATCGTTAACGTACTGACATCCTTGGTCGGTAACGTCTTTGGATTCAAAGCGCTGCGACATTTACGCCTTGAGGACATCCGCTTTCCAATTGCTTACATCAAAACCTGTGGTGGGCCGCCAGCTGGTATTCAAGTGGAGCGTGATCGACTGAATAAATATGGTCGTCCATTACTGGGAGCGACCATCAAGCCGAAACTTGGCTTGTCAGCAAAGAACTATGGCCGTGCGGTTTATGAGTGTTTGCGCGGAGGCCTTGATCTCACAAAAGACGATGAAAACGTTAATTCACAGCCCTTCATGCGGTGGCGGGATCGCTTCGAGTTCTGTGCCGAAGCCATTCAAAAAGCTGAGCAAGAAACCGGAGAACGCAAAGGTCATTACCTCAATGTGACAGCAGCTACGCCGGAGGAAATGTACAAGCGCGCCGAGTTTGCTAAAGAGCTCGGACAGCCGATTATCATGCATGACTTCTTGACCGGTGGATTCACAGCCAATACTGGACTGGCGAATTGGTGCCGAGATAACGGGATGTTGTTGCACATTCACCGAGCAATGCACGCGGTAATTGATCGTCATCCAAAGCACGGGATTCATTTCCGCGTTCTTGCGAAATGCTTGCGGTTGTCAGGTGGTGATCATCTCCACACCGGGACCGTCGTCGGCAAGCTCGAAGGTGACCGGAATTCAACGCTCGGTTATGTCGATCAATTGCGTGAGTCATTCGTTCCAGAAGATCGATCGCGTGGCGTATTTTTTGATCAAGATTGGGGCTCGATGCCAGGCGTATTTGCCGTGGCGTCTGGCGGTATTCACGTGTGGCACATGCCAGCGCTGGTTACTATTTTTGGCGACGATTCTGTTCTGCAGTTTGGTGGTGGAACACAGGGACATCCTTGGGGTAATGCTGCCGGCGCTGCTGCCAATCGAGTCGCTTTAGAGGCTTGTGTGAAAGCACGCAATGAGGGGCGCCATCTTGAGCGTGAAGCTCGCGATATTTTGATGTCCGCTGCGCAGAGTAGTCCTGAGCTGGCGATTGCGCTTGAGACCTGGAAAGAGATCAAATTCGAGTTTGATACGGTTGATAAGTTAGATCTTTAAACTGCTGAAAAGATGGATATGTAGAGGATTAATAGAATGGTAAATAGACCAGAAGTTGGTGACTTTCAAACCGCGCAGACGCTCGAAACCTTCGGTTTTTTACCGAAGTTCACACCGGACGAGGTGGTGGCGCAAGTTGAGTACCTGATTCGTCAAGGCTGGACGCCAGCGATTGAGCATGAGCATCCCAGCCAGTGTGCCAATCATTACTGGACGATGTGGAAGCTTCCGATGTTCGGTGAGCGTGATCTCAATACGATCATGAGTGAAATCGAAGCCTGCCGACGAGCTTACCCTGATCATCATATTCGGTTGCTCGGATACGACTCTTACACGCAGAGCCAAGGCTTATGCTTCGTTGTCCATGAAGGCAATGCGCGTTAATCGAGACTGACCACGGGAATTGTTTGCTATGACCACTACGAAAACAGGCCGCGATATCGCTCTTGAACGTCGAGCCGCGCTGTCGTCTCACGGAAAGGCAAGTGGCGGCGAAGAGCAGTCATTGGTGGCGTCATCGGAGACACATGCGACAACTCAATTCGATGGGCCTATGAAGACTTTGTCAGCTCGCGAGCGCCGTCAACGTATGTCACAAACTGGGCAAGCACACCTGCCGGTCGTCGAGCGTACTCGAGCCATGGTCGTGCAGCACAGCTCCCAGAGGACATCGCAAGATGGTCATGTGGTCAAGCCAAGCACTCAAGCTCCAGATCATTCGGTTCAGACGCCCAAGTCAGACGCTCAACGTCGTCGCGAGCAGCTATCTAAATACGGGAAGGCTGGATTATCTGCTTCGCAGAGTCCAGCCATGGAAAGTCGAACACGTGCTCAATCATTGCGAGCAATGCGAAGCCAAGCTGGTCAAGGTGTTTCCCAAGAATCCACGACACCGTCAGTGGACACTTCGCCAATTGAATTGGATGACAGTGATCGTGTTTCAGGTACTCCCCTAGCACAACACCCGGACACCACCGGCGTTGATCGTGGTTTGTGCCGAGAGATCACGGGAGCGGAATATTTCAGTGGCGAAATCTTTCAGGAGCTTTGCCCGCGCTCAGAGAACCGCAGTAGACCGGTGAATCATGAGTCCCGGATTACCGGTCGAGTTGCAACCAGTCAGTTGTTACGACCTGAGACTCAATATGCAAATGATGTGACGGCAGACGGTCTTATCATCACAGGCGGTGAATCAGTCCACAGTCGAATCACTGGAACCGACGCCGATCGAAGCCCTCGGATGTCAGGCAGTCAGTATCGAAATGTGCAACTAGGCAGCAATGCCCGCTCACGTCGCCGCGATCAACTGATGGATTCAGGACGGTTAACCGGACACTTTTTGGATGGTCATCGCACGCTGACAGGAGCAACTCAAGATCGAGGCTCTGATGTGACTGGAGATAATTATGCTGATAATCGCAGAACATCTCGTGCTCAACGGCCAGCCCCATCGCGGACAGATGGAGCGCGTCGCATTCATTCAGGTACCCGGATTAGCGGAATCCGAGATGAGTCTGATCGAACCACAGGTACGCCTGATGCTGTTCGCGAGGAAATGTCTGGGACTCCTTACATTGGGAGTGACGCTCGTCCTAGGGGGATGTCGGCACATGCTGTGACTGGAACACAGCCAGCAATCGGTTCTGGAGTCACAGGGGATTCCCGCGGCGCTGACGGACCGGTTTCTGGGACTCCTTACCTGGGTGAAGATCATTTAGCTACCAGCTTTGGATATGAGCCTGTCGCTCGTCCAGATCGGCAATTTAGCGTAATGACGCAACGACATGCGAGCAAGCCTTACACGCGCGTGACCTCCGGGATTACAGGTTCATTTGGAAAAGGTGGCGGCAAAGTCACTGGAGTAAACGACGAATCCTTCGCTATTCGACCGAACGGAACCGATCAGGATTCACCAACAGAACTGGTGACCGGTGAAGGTGCAACGGCGGGTCAAAAAATTACGGGGGACGACTGGGATCGTAATCCGAACGTCACAGGTACCGAGGGACGGTCATCGAAAAGTCGAAACACGACTCGACGTGGTGCCGAGTCAACGAAGACGACATCCGTTAGCCAGCCTGGTCACCGAAGCCGTGAGATTCCGGTTAGTAAGGTGACAGGATCGAGTGGCAATACCTCTGATGGCGCTTTGATCACCTACTCAGGTGGGGCAAGAGGATAAGTGAACGTCATGAGCATGCAGCGACATACACGAAAAATGCCGCATAGTTTGCCTGAGGGACGGGCTCCTTTACGCAGGCCAGGCGCCGGCTTGCCATATCTTGACGCGGTCTCTGCCACTGATTCAATGGAACACGAAAACCAGCGGCTTTCAGCGTATGAGCACCAAGTGAAACATGCATTCGACCGCATTATTCCCTGTGTGCGCAAGCTTGCTGCGATCCAGTATGAAGAAGATTTTGTCCCTCTAGCCTCTGAGAGAATCATCGATGAACTCGATCTTACTCCACCGACCGACGTTCTTCAAAAGGCCTGGACTCGACAGTTGGATGTGAAACAACTGGTCTCGCATTTGACGTTGGCGACTTACTATCGATTTGTGAGTGGTGTGCAACACGTCAATCCGCTTGCGCATCCGCAGTGCGCTGATTTTGTCTCATTTCTGGCTGACTGTGGTTATCACCGCATGGACATTACACCCTGCGCTGATGGACGGTTAGCCCATGTGATTCGTTATGTACTGCGATTACCTGCCGAGGTCGTGCGTCGCAAAGCTTATGCCGGTGCAGCCTTTGCCGTTGATGACAATGTTGCCAAGTGGGCTGAAGTTGAATTGAAACGTCAGCAATCTGCGCCTGGAACGAACACGAAGTATTTAAAGGTGGTGGCCTATCATTTCAGCTCAATCGATGGAGAGCGGGAAGGTTGTGCAGCGCATGGATCGGACGACCGGAAGGCCGCTGAATTCGGGCGTGATGCGTTGTTAGGTTTTAAAAATGCCGTTGCCCAGGGCTTTTCACGACCGGATGCAGTGGAAGGATTACTGATTGGTATTGATACAGCCACTGATTCAATCGTTTTGCACACTCCAGATTTGGAGGGCTCGATCGATATCGACTCATCTCTTCAGTCGACAGATTGTGTCGGAATGTCATCAGACAAGATTCGAGCTTATGTTGGGAGCTATGCGTCTCATAGTTCAGAAGGGATGCAGCGACTGGTCAGTCAATTAATCGAAAATAATCTCGCGCAGTTGGCCTACGTGAAGACCAATCATGACGGATGCTATCCAGATGTTGGGCATGCAGAGCGTTTTATTGGAATAGGTGTTGGGTTTGATGAGATACAACTTCGTAACCTCATGTATTTCGGATACTTGACGACCATCGAAGAGGGTGCGCCCGATGTTGATGTCGGTCTTAAAATTTTTAAGGGGCTCAACCAGTCTCGCGGTCTGTCCACTCCAATTGTGATTCGATTCGACTATTACGGTTCTGTTGCTGGCGCTCGTGAGCGAGCGGTGGCGCGAGCAGGTCGTGTCGCTGACGCACTGAAATCTCGTTATCCAGATCATTTTGCAGCCGGTGATATTCACTACCTGCAACTTTCGCGCGATTTGGATACCCGTGCAGCGCCTGAATTCTTAGGATCTAACCTCCCATCACTGACAGAGGACAACCTTTCATGAAAATTTGTCAGGTCGAACGGCCACTGGTGGCTACTAATCGAATAGCGGAGATGGAGCACAAACATTTACAAGTGGTCCGTGATGGC
>QXYM01000115.1 GCA_009886945.1 Litorivicinus sp. | reverse complement strand
GATCGTAAACAGGATCACCGCCAATACCAAAATCAAGAAGAATGGGAATGAACCACGAGCTACCGTCATCAAAGACGTTTGCGGAGAAATTCCCTGGATAACAAAGAGATTGAGTCCCACAGGCGGAGTAATGACCGCCATTTCAGTGACGATAGCCATCACGATCCCGAACCAAATCGGGTCGTAATTGAAGTTTTTGATAATCGGAAGCAAAAGCGGAGTCGCAATCAGAATGACAGAAACCACATCCATGAACATACCCATGACAATCAATAACAAGAATATGGCAACCAACACCATATATTGATCAAACCCCTGTTCGACAATCCAAGCCACAAGATCTTGAGGTACGCGCAAACGCGTTAGCAGATACCCAAAAACTAACGCGCTCGACAATATCGCTAAAATCATTCCGGTGGTTTTGGTCGTATCGGAAATGACGCGTACAAGGGTTTCCACATTGAGCGTCCGTTTGTAAGCAGCGATAGCAAGGGCTCCAAGGCAGCCGATCGCAGCCGATTCACTGGGCGTTGCGATCCCGAAGTAAATCGAGCCAAGTACAGCAAACACCAATAATAAAGCAGGGATGGTTACCACCCATGGATTATCTTTTTGTCCTGCTTCAAGCTCCGACAAATCAACAGCGGGCATTAGTTCTGGTTTGACATACCCCAGGATGAGTAGGTAAGTCATCATCATCAAAGAAATAATGATGCCAGGAACCACCCCTGCAATGAACAGATAGCCAACGGACTCACCAGCGACAAGACCATAGAGAATTAGCCCCACGCTTGGTGGAATCAAAAGCGCTAAACTGCCAGCAGACGCGATGACTCCAGTGGCAATTGTCTTGGCATATCCTGCTTTCAGCATCTCTGGTATCGCAAATTTGCCAATAGTGGCTGCGCCGGCTAAGGACACGCCACACATCGCCCCAAACACAGCACATGCGAAGACACTGGCGACCGCGAGAGATCCGCGCACACGGTGCAAACTAATTCGGATAGCACGGTAAATATCACCCCCGAGGCCCGAGACAAAAATGATCTCCCCCATGAGAATAAATAACGGAACGGCAACCAAGGTGAAGCTAGCCATTCGATCGTACATCACGCCAGGAAGTGCGCTTAGTGCGTCAAAACCTTGCAATAAAAAGATGCCTACCGCACTCGACACACCGAGGGCAACGAAAACTGGAACGCCGATCGCCATCATTGCGAAGAGTGCAGCAATCGCCAGAATCGACATGGTCACTGTATCCATATCTAGATCCCTACATCGGAGCGATCGGAGTCAACAATCGTCAACGTCGCTTGGCAAGCCAAAGCCAAAAATCCCAATGGGATGGGGAGATAGGCAATCCACATCGGAAACGCCATTAGAGACGAGGACGCAGTTTGAGACTCAAATGCATGCAAGGTCATACCCATTCCGAACCAGAAAACAAGAAAACTAAAGATCGCGGTAATCACAGCCGACGCTGTGAGGCAGTGCCGTTTCACGCGCTCGGGGAGTAAATTCACCACCAGATCAACTGAAACGTGCCCACCGCGCTGATAAATCATCGCTAAAGGCAGAAATCCCATCGCAACCAAAAAGTACTCTGTAATCTCAAGTGATGACTGCGTTGGGCTGTTAAAAATGTACCGAGCAACAACCTCACCAGTCACCACAGCTAATGTACCGACAATCGACACTTGAGCGACCCGATACGTCACAAGAGAGAGTGCTCGAATCAAAAACATCATGTTCATGACCTCAAGTCGCTTGGTGTACCAAGCGACTTTTTAGGGAGAGATTATTGATTTTTCCTGGCGAACTCGATGTACTTATCACCATCGGCAACCTGACCTTTCCACCAGTCATAGACGGGGGCAACAGCGGTCTGAAAACCAGCCAACTCGTCCTTTGATGCCACGTGATAGTTCACCTTATTTTTCTCGAACAACCCTTCGGCTTCAGCCATATAGGCTTCTAGCATCTCAAGTTGTTGTTGACCCCGCTCGTTAGCGGCTTCTTGCATGATCGCTTGAATATCGGCAGGCAACTTATTCCAGGTGTCGAGGTTAATCGCCAAAGCGGTGGAGAAGTAGGACATATTAACCACCGTAATGTGATCCAACACCTCGTAGAGCTTCCGTCCAATGCCCGTGATCAGCGGACGAGAGGTCGCATCGATCGTCCCACGCTGCAACGCCACATAAAGGTCGCCAGAACTCATCGACGTGGGAGACGCACCAACTAATTCCATTGCGCGACTCGCGGCTGAGCCACTTACAGCGATTTTCTTCCCTTTGAGATCTGACGGCTTTCGAATCTCGAAACCTTTACCGTACAGCTGATAGGGACCGCCGGCTGCTACGTTTAGCACCTTGACACCGCGAGCCTCCATGGCTTGGTTGACACCCAGATCCCACAGGCCAGCATCAAGACTTGTCTGCATTGCTCGGGGGCTCGGCCAGAGAAATGGCATGCTAGCGATACCTAATTCCGGAATCGACCCAGTGTTATAGGTATCCATCGGAGCAGACATATCGATGTCACCGCGTTCGAGTGCACCGAATTCTTCTTTTCCCCCGAACAGCTGCTTCGAATGGAATACTTCGATCTCAACACGGCCATTACTCCGTTCTTTCACCTTTTCAGCAAACGAAAAAATTGGATCAATCAGGTAATTGTATGACGTTGGCCAGTAGGTTGAGAATGTCAGCTTATATTCCGCTTCGGCCTGCGCCACCCCAGATAGCGAGACTGCGAGTAACCCAGCAACGATGCCAGTTTTAAAATGCTTCACCATGATAGTGCTCCATTATTATGTTTTTATATGTATGTACTTGGGTTTCCAAGTTGCGATTGATGGTGCTCTACCCACCCTAGGTTTGCAATACCAAATTCGCAAAAATACGTTTTTTTCACTTGTTTAAGTATTAAAACAAGCATTACGGTATACCAACTGGCAAATCGCCTCGAGAGCCTAAAATGACTGATTCATTGAGCCTAAAAGCACGACAGCAAACCGAAGAATTTATTCTTCAAGGTCGTCTAAGTGCGGGCGAAAAAATCACCGAGCGCGATCTCGCAGAACGCCTTGGGATGTCTCGCGCGCCAGTCAGAGAAGCCATTCGTGAGCTCATTAATGTGGGCTTGCTCGAGCAGATCAGTGCCAGACAGATCGTTGTCAGGAAACTCTTACTTTCTGAAGTCAGAGAGATTTTTGCGATCCGCGAGATGCTTGAAGCCAAAGCATCAGCGCTTGCCGCAACGCGCATGTCGAAAATCGATCTCGATGCACTCGACCAGCTGCACCAAAACATGAAAGCGGCAGCTATCAATCAGGATTTCTCGGCATATTTCGACTTAAATATTCAATTTCACAAGCGGATTCATCAAGTCGCAGACTCGCCTCGATTAACTGCTCTCATCGATCAAGTCATGCGCGAGTCTCTGTTGTTCAGAAGCCGAAGTTTGGCAAGCCACGCGAACATCCAGGCATCCATCGAGGAACATGAACAACTACTGAAGGCATTTCAAGAACGGGATGAACAGTTGGCATCACTCTTAATGTCGAGACACATCAACGGTGGATTTAAGCGGCTGGAGTTACTGTAGTCTAGTCAATCGTCAAGCCAACTAATTCATTCTTAAAATCGATCTCTACCACAGTTTTTTGGAACCAGGAGGTACCTAAAATGGCGTCAATCTTGGCCATTTGCATTAATCGCTGTAGATCTTTCGTGGCAAGGCCAAAGACTTCCGTCATCGATTGATCCCCCACCATCACCGAACACTCCACAGTCTCTACTTCAAACTCACCCAGCATGGGATGGAAATCGCGAGTCCGGCCGAGTGACTTACCGAACGTCGCAAGCCCAACATCGCGGAGATAAGAAAGGCCCGCTCCAGTGTCTAATACGGCCAAGAGATTTTCTTCAGCAATCTGACATCGAATCACTGGTGACCCCATGATAAACGGCTCGTGGTTACCCTCGACCGGCATTTCGAGCAACGCCAGTGTGTCGTTGGTTAAATCAAAGCCGAGTGACGATTCAGAAAAAGCATCGACACCAATCAGCCCAACAGCATCAAAGGGAAGGCTCTCCTGAATTTGGGCCCAGGCGTAGTTTCCGATTGTTGAGTTTAATTGAACCGCACAGCCAAGGAGCTGAATCGTGGTATCTGGGCCAAGAGATACCGGTGACCCTGTATCAATAATCAGCCGACCTTCATTAAAATCAGCACACAAGATCCCTTCAACGACTTGCACTTCGATCGACTGACTCACGTGGCAACCCTCTCTCTTTTGCGTCGAGTGTACTTGAGATATCGATCTGTTAGTAATAGCTCCTTCGATCAGCCGACACACTGGCTCCAGAATCCGTCTCCTCGGTGTCGCTCGATGTATCAGCGGCGGCCTCTTCTGAGGAATCCGATTCCGTGGTGCCCTGCTCCGCTGTGTCTTGAGTCGTCTCCTCAGAAGGTGAAGATTGAGCAGATCGAGCTGACGATGCCGAACCATCTGAAGCAGAGCCAGAGTCCAAACCGCCACCGGAAGACAGCCCTCGACTCCAGTTCCTCAATGGTCGAGGCGGTTGGACGGTTTCCTGACCGCGAGAGCGGATTAATGCCAATACTCGAGGCATTCCACCGGTTTGACTCCGATTCAATGCGTTTTCGACCGCTTGGACTTCAGTTGCTGACAACGTGAGCGCCTCCATCCATGCAAAATCTCGAGAGGTTCGAACCTCGACAATCGCTGTGGGAACACCAGCTGCTCGCATCGCCGGAAAGCTCAGTTGTTTCCGTTGCTGATCATCAAAGGTATTTTCGATCGTTAGTCGATTGACACCCAACCGCGGCCTCACATGAAGAATCGTATTTCTGCGAACTTGACCCAAATCCGTCCCATTGAGATCAAGGCGATAACGACTGAGCAAGCCCTGGAGATGTTTCACTGGATTCGCTTGATCCGAAGGGTGATCGATGAATGCGAGCAATACCCCACCCCTTGACTGCTTTAGGGCGTCTAACACAGCTGTCGGTGATCCGAGCGCTTGCCCTCCCGCTGCCTGGACGACGAGCGGCAAAAGAAGACCAACTAGGGCAATCAATCGTTGCATGCGAAACACAGATCCATTTATTTGACTCCAACAGTGACTGTTATCGGCAGAAACTCCCTTATACTGAAGCTTGGCTTTTAGTCGCGACCAAAATCATGTTCGGTATTACAGACCTTGCCACTTTCTTCATCGGTACGGTGATCATTGTACTGCTGCCAGGGCCTAATTCGATGTTCGTCATGACCGTCGCGGCTCGCGATGGTTTACGTGCAGGGTTTTCGGGCGCACTGGGCATCTTTGCCGGTGACAGTATTTTGATGATGCTATCTGTGGCCGGCGTTGCCTCACTGATCCAAACAACACCGATTCTTTTTATGACTCTGAAGCTTTTCGGTGGAGGCTATCTGGCATGGCTAGGCTTTGGGCTTCTCAAACATGCGTTCGATAAACAGACTGCGCTCGCTGAGCAGTCGAGCACTGATCATCTCCACCACAAGCGCTCCAAACCCTTTCGAACAGCACTCACGATTAGCTTACTCAACCCAAAGGCCATCCTTTTTTTTATCTCGTTCTTCATTCAATTCGTCGACCCAAGTTATGACCAACCTCTAGTCTCTTTTTTCATCCTGGGATGTTTGGTGCAAATCGTCAGTCAGATCTATCTGGCATCCGTCATCAGCATTGCCGTCTACACCAGGCGTCGCCTGAATCAAGGTCACTGGTTTGGTCGTCTCGGAAAAGCGCTCGCAGGCAGTGCGTTTGTCAGCTATGGACTCAAAATGGCGTTAACCAGTTAGGGTCGAGTCAGCTCAAACAAATCCCCGGCCTCCATATAATCTTGATATCCACAACGCGTTGGAATTGCCGCTTTAGCAGTATCAAACCGACCGGCTTCAGTGATAAAGGCTGGATCGAGATAGATCCCAATCACTTCACCGATGGTGAACCAGCTCTGGCAGGGCACACCGTCGAGACCCTGAAGTTGCCTGATTTCGACCACGCGACATTCAAGTGCTGCTGGACTCTGAGCAACTCGTGGAGGGACCACACGATACGATGGTGCTGACTCAAGCCCACAAAATTCGAATTCGCTCTCGTCCAGAGGAATGGCCGCTGAACTTTGACTCATGGACGTCAGTAATGGTTGGGTCACAAGGTTAAACACGAATTCGCCAGTGGCGTCGCAATTCGAGACAGTATCTTTCCAGCCAGAGCTACTAAAACCAATGAGGTGAGGATCACTACTGAGCGCATTAAAAAAACTATAAGGGGCTAAATTCGGGATACCGCTTGCCGAGATCGTCGAAATCCAACCGATCGGTCTTGGAGCGACAATCGCCTTGAACGGATCAAATGGAAATTGATCACGAATGGATTCAATGTCGACAAACACAGGCCGTCCTCAATCAAAAGTGCTGAGTGTACGCTTGGTGCCGACGTAAATGCTCAGTTAATGAGTGCTTTCGAACCCAAGGCAACATCTTTGATCAAACGAATCTTGTCCAATTCGGCATCCGATGTGATGCCTCGAGCTCGCTCAATCAATTGATCGACCTCAGTGGACATGCCCTCGCTGATCAATGCCTTACACTGTGCAAACAAACTAATCTCAACACAATTCGTATCACGCTCATATTCTAATTTTGTTAATGCTGACATGCTTCGTCCTCTGTCGAAAAGCTAACAGGGAACAATACAAGCAAAAATCAAGCCAAAGATTTGAGTCGCGAGACTCATACAGCCCTTCATCCCCTGTTGGACTGTTGTGACGACACACATGAAGCCCAACGCGATACACTGCGGTTTTGACGAATCACAGGCACAAAACAGCGATGACGGTCACCATTTATCACAATCCGAACTGCAGCAAATCACGAGATGCATTGCGTTTTTTAACGGCGTCTGGGATCGAACCTGAGATTGTTTTGTATCTGAAGGAAGGCTGGTCTCACGATCAACTGATCGCCCTGAAAACCGCCTGTTCAATGGATTGGACTGACATGTTGAGGCCTGATGCAGGCGCGCTACTGAAGCCATTCATCATCGCTGACGACGACGTGGCAATCATCGACTATCTGATAGAGCATCCCGAAGCACTCGAGCGCCCTTTTGTCCAGTCACCCAAAGGCGTCAGGCTCTGTCGGCCGTTAACTCGGATCATAGACATTATTGATCAAACTCCCGAAGGCCCCTGGTTAACCGAGAAAGGGGAACAGATCCTTTGATGTTAGGACAGCACCATAATCACAATGATGGTGCCGGCAATGATCAGCCAATTCACATACCAGGCTTTTGCAGGCTTTCCCTCTTTATTGTCCATCGCTCGCACCTTGTTATGTTTGAAACAATGTAATGGGTGATTGGCTTGAGGTCTACTGACTCCGCGGGAGAGTGGAATTAAAAAAGGCTGCGTGTCTCCACCCAGCCTTTTCCGGTTCCGATTGACACCATAAAGGGCACCACCCCTGAAGCGAATTGCGAATGGACCCTTACTTTCTCCGTTTGCCTGTCAACACAGGCGCCCTTAGCGGGACTCTTACGAAGCGTCCTCTTTTGCAAACCGCCAATTTCTCAATCGAGAAATCATCACGGAACCTAGGTCCAGTATCCCCTGTTTCAACATCAATTCAACCACTCCATAGTCGACCCTTGATTTTGCATGTGCTCAAAAGGCTCCGACTCATTGAATCGACAGCACCAGTGATCACGCTGATACAAGCCACCACGAATTCACTGTCTCACTCCAAGCTATCCAAAAACATCGATTTCACGAACCTTGCATGCTCCGTTAGCCACACTCGCGAATCTCGGTACTCCGGTTGCTGTGACTCCACCAAAGACCAAAACGACCTGGAATGATCGAAGTGTTTAAGATGGCACAGCTCATGAATCACTAAATAATCAAGAACCCGATCAGGCGCAACAATGACACGCCAATCGTAGGCAACCTCTCCTCTGCTATTGCATCGTCCCCACATCGATCGATAGGCTTTCAGCTGAATCCGGGTCGGCTTGACGCTTAGCCGATCGGCAAATAAAGCCGTCCGTTGCAAAAACCTTCGGTGCGCTTGGTCGAAATACCAGGATCGCAACAATGGCAAGATCGTCTCTCGTCTTGCGCCCGCAGTCGCTACCACCAGCGCATCTTCGATGAGCTCAACTCCTGAGTGCTTCGACTGTTCGATCTTCAAGGTGAGGTCTTGACCGCGATACCACCAGGAGGCACCGGTTTGAAGCTTTGGCAACACAATCGACTGACGTTTCGAATTGACCAATAATTTCGCGTCAATCCAGCTCGATTTGGATTGAATCCATTGCTCAATCTGCTGGTCTGTCACCGAGGCCGGACACAAGACACGAATTGTGCTGTCTCGAGTCACTCGAAGCTCCATCGTTCGTCGCCGAGACGAACGACGAATCACCACGGGCCATTTGAAATGCCGCATGGACTCTTCGACGACAGGTGATGTTTGCCGCTTGGTTAGAAACCTCATGGTTACAGCCGCACTCGCGCCAAAAACTGATCAAATACTCGCGCAAATTGCTGCGTCTCTTTGGCTCCAAAAGGAGCTGGACCTCCTTGAACTAAACCCGCTTCCCGCTTCTCTTCACGTTCATTACGACGCCGCAGATACGCCTTAACAGATTCTTTGTCATACCAAGTCCCGCGGGGATTCACTGCAAAACCGCCCTGATCGACAACCTCTGCAGCCAGTGGCACGTCTTGTGTCACCACAAGATCGCCCTCGGTGAGCCGCTCTAAGATCACGCTATCGGCGACATCGAATCCCTTGGACACTTGCACAACAGAAACCAGAGGATGAGGTGGCTTTTGTAAAAAGCCATTCGCCACTAAAAAGACCGGAACCTTTAATCGATCTGACGCTCGGTAAATTAGTGACTTAATGGGCTTCGGGCAGGCATCCGCATCAACCCAAATTGTCAAACTCATGCAATACCTGTGATTCTTGCTCTATCTTCAAAGTGGTGACCAAAGGATCTCATCGTGGCATCCAAATTTATGATAACGAAGAGACGGTCAACCATCCGAGGACAAGATACCGGCCAGTTTTCGCGAAGGAAACAATTAACACAAATCGCCATAGCGGTTCTCTCATCAAGCCCGCACAAAAGGTCAATGGATCACCGATGATCGGCAACCAGCTTCCCAATAATGTGATCCATCCGAAGCGCTCATACCAAGAAGTGACTCGACGTAACCGAGACGAGTCTTTGAACATACGCTTGCCCGCAGACTGTGCAAAAAATCGTCCTAACGTCCAATTGATCAGCGCGCCTAATACATTCCCCACTGATGCCACGAGGATCAGCAGCGCCACCTGCGTCGGCTGATACGCAATCAGACCAACCAGTAACGCTTCTGATTGTGCAGGGATAAGTGTTGCCGCCACCAACGATGACGCAAACAACGATAAATACGCTTCCAAAACCGACCGCTTCAATAATCAACCGGCGGAAGTGTATCGGCAGAGAGGGACTGAACGCGATCCCTACCGAATGTTTGATCTTAAAAACCAGTGAGCTCTGAGCGGTATTGATACTTATCAATCAACACATCAAGCAAACCAATCACTGAAATCGTCACCACAAATCCAAGGGTTCCCGCAAATACATCCACAGACCAAATCTCCAAAAAATTGACAGTGAACCGGATGCTGCAAACATCAAGCCAATCGTTGAGCAATTGAAAACGAACGGATGTGTGACCACTAAAAGAGGGTTAACTAGCAGGATAATCATAATGACCCAACGTGCTCTACTCGTGCTCACTTCTCACACCGAACTTGGTCAAACAGGCCGAGGGACTGGCTTTTATTACGACGAAATGGCCGCACCCTATTGGACAATCCGGGACCTTGGCTGGCAAATCACGCTTGCATCGGTCGCCGGCGGACCCGGCCTCCCCGATCCAAAAACCGTCGTAGAACCCGACAAGCGGCCACCAAACGTCGCGCGCTTCATGGCTGATCCGGCTGCAATGGATCAGCTCGAGACCACGCTGATGGCGAGCGAAGTCAACGGTTCTGACTATGATTGCGTTTTTTTACCCGGCGGGCATGGTGCAATGTGGGATTTTGATGACAACACCGTCGGTCAAATCGTCACTGACGCTTGGGCATCGGGCGCGGTTGTTGGCGCTGTTTGCCACGGACCCTCAGGATTGCTGCAAGCGAAAGAGACAGATGGCTCACCACTAGTTCAAGGAAAACGCGTCAATAGCTTCACCAATCGCGAGACCGAACAAATCGAGCTGATGGGTGTTGAGCCATTTTTACTTGAAACACGTCTTCGCGAGCTGGGCGCGCTCTTTGAGTGCAGTGAAAACTTTACCTCTCATGCGGTGAAGGATGGACGATTGATCACAGGACAAAATCCACAATCGACAGCCGCGGTCTGTCGGTTACTTCATGACGCACTTGGGAACCTCTGATGCTAACGAGTCTTCATGCAACCATCTTCGCATGGCT
>QXYM01000114.1 GCA_009886945.1 Litorivicinus sp. | reverse complement strand
TTCGCTGGTCAAACTCTGGGTATTCTCAGGATCGGTCAAGGGAACATAGATGACAGACCGACCATTTGCGCGTAATTCATCAGCGAAATGGCGCATCGCACTAAAGACGAGCGCGATTTTTTGCTTGTGGTGCTTGACATATGAGGCTTCCGACCAAACCTCTACCATAAGCACAACATCTTCCGGCTCAAGGTAATTCAGTGACGACAAGCGGTCCGATAACTGGTCTCCAAGGACGAGACAACAACGAGTCAAAGATGTACTCCTGTAACAACGAGGATAACATCCATGAACCTCAAAAAACTTAGCATCCAATGCTTATCAGTGGTGATCGGTATGACGACTTTAAAGGCGAATGCAACGTGCGCACCCTTGCTAGATCATTCGGTCCGGCAATTAGCAGGAGAACAAGTCGATCGCCTGTGTGAAGTGTATCAGGGTCAGGTTGTCTTGATAGTGAATACGGCCTCTAAATGCGGGTTCACACCGCAATTTGATGGACTTGAGGCACTTTACCGGAAATACCAAGACCAAGGGTTCACGGTCCTTGGCTTTCCGTCCAAGGATTTTGGTAATCAGGAATACGGAAGTGAGGAAGAAGCTGCCGATTTTTGTCGTCTGACCTACGGTGTGCAATTTCCCATGTATGCAACGACGCATGCAAAGAAAGGAAAAGCAGATCCACTGTTCCGTGGCCTTGCGGAAGCCGCTGACGGTGACTATCCGTCATGGAACTTCCACAAATACATCTTAAATCGCGAAGGACAGCTGGTTGGAAGCTTCGGATCGTTTACCGGGCCTTCCTCAAGCCGAATTGCGCGAGTCATCGAGGACGCGCTTTAGTGCTCAATGCGGGTGTTGCGCACCCGCATATCCCTCACGCCTGGCCGACAGCGTGATCGACACCGAATCGGAAAACCGCAGCGCATGCGGTTTGTCAATTGTCACGTCAGCCCACATCACTTGGGGATGATCCATCACTAAAGACAGCACTTCATCCGTCATCCGCTCCAGCAATAAAAAGCGATTGGATTCAACATGCTTGATGACTTTCTTGGTGATTGTGCGATAGTTCAAGGCCTCATCAATCACGTTAAAGCTCACTGCCTTTTCCGCGTGATAATGGATGCGGATATTGATCACCACATCCTGCTGATTTTTCTTTTCGTCGTCATTGATCCCAATGTAGGTCCTGAGACGTAAATCCTGAATGTGAATTTTAGCGATTTGATCGCGTTGAAAGGCCGTCATCAAGATTTCCCAATTAAGCGCAAAAACTCACTGCGTGTCGCTTGATGCTCTCGAAAATCGCCTAACATCACCGAGGTTGCCATGGTCGAGTTTTGCTTTTGCACTCCGCGCATCATCATGCAAAAGTGTCGGGCCTCGATCACCACACCAACACCGCGTGCGCCAGTCACATCCTGCACCGCCAAGGCAATCTGACGCGTTAAATTTTCTTGGATTTGTAACCGTCTTGCGAACATGTCGGTGATGCGAGCAAATTTCGATAATCCCAGCACTTTGCCATCAGGCAAATACCCGATATGACAGCGACCGGTAAAGGGCAACATGTGGTGTTCACACATGGAATACAGTTCAACATCACGGACCACGACCATCTCGTCATTATCGGACTCAAAGACGGCCCCATTAACGATGGTTTCTAGGTCCTGACGGTAACCTGATGTTAAAAACTCAAGGGCCTTCGCTGCTCGCGCGGGCGTGTCTAGCAGGCCTTCCCGGTTCGGATCTTCACCAATGGTTCCGATCACATTGCGGTAGGATTCAGTGAGTGAATCAATCATAGGGTCTCCAAATTTTTCAACGGCCCATCAGCAATCCACGAGATAACAAGGTACTATCCTCCCGTCACCGACCAACCAACCGATGCTCCTTAACTATGGCCCCTTTAAAAGAAAACAACAGGCTCCAATCGATTCGATGGAAATTGATCATTGCCGTGGCTCTGTTCGGGGCAACCATCTGGATTTCGGCGATCGTTCTTGACTTGACTGCCGTTGTAACAGCGATGACGGCCTTACCCATGCAAACGGCTTTGGTGATTATGTTGCTCGGTGCAGCTAGCTGGCTACTCCGCGGATTAAGAACTTGGATGTTGTTCGATCAACTGCCCCTCTCCGAAGCACTCGGCTTAAGTTTTCTTCACAACACGGCCAATAATCTCGCGCCAATGCGATTGGGTGAGCTAGCACTTCCGATTCTTGCTCGCTGGCTCGGTGGCGTTGAATTTTCAATCGGTCTCACCAGCCTGCTGTGGATTCGCTTGCTAGACTTCATCAGTCTCATCGGAATCAGTCTTTGTATTATTTTACTGCCGGTCGCTGGAACCGTCATGCTCGCACTGCTGGCTGCGCTCATCTTTCTCACGCCTTTGATCCTTGGATTTATAGTCCCTAAAACACAGCATATCCAACTGCCTGAGATCCTCGCCAAAGCGCGTGCGCAACTCATTTATGAAGCGCAAAACGGGAAACGCTTGCATCGGATGTGGCGTCTGACCATTTTGGCTTGGCTCTCAAAAATCATGGGTATGGGAGTGCTCTTAGCAACACTGTCAGGCATCCCAATGACCGAAGTCATCACGACCATTCTTGGCGCTGAGCTCTCCTCCATTCTTCCGATTCATGGATTCGCCGGAGCAGGAAGTTACGAGGCCGGGGGGATTCTTGGATCCGCTTTCATGGGACTTTCCCCGGTCGTTGCACTGGAAATGACCATCCAACTTCACATTTACGTACTGAGTCTGACTGCTGTCTTCGGTATACTCGGCGCTTTATTGTTATTGAAACGGACAATTCATGGCTGACACCCTGCCCCGCCTGTCGGTTGTTATTCCTCTGTACAAAGAGGAAGACAATGTTGAGCGCTTAGTCGACGAACTGCACGCAGCGCTTGAAACCTACCCTGGCGAATTCGAGCTTGTGTTGGTCGACGATGGGAGTACCGATCGGACACGCGAACTGCTCTTGGAATCTCGATCCAATCGCGGTGATCACATCATGGTGATCTCGCACAAGCGAAATCTCGGCCAGACACAAGCCATGCAAACAGGCCTTCAGGCCGCTCGCGGTGACGTCATCGCCTTTATGGATGGCGATTTACAAAACGATCCAGCCGATATCCCAAGCATGGTCGAAAAGCTTGAAACCGAACACTTAGACCTTCTTTGCGGATGGCGGAAAAATCGCCAAGATTCGTTGGATCGAACCTTGCCATCACAAATGGCGAACTGGCTGATTGGCCGGGTCTCAGGTGTTGCGCTGCATGACTATGGCTGCAGTTTGAAAGTGGGCCGCAAAGATGTCCTTGAAGGGCTTGATCTGCGCGGTGAAATGCACCGCTTTATCCCCCTGTGGGTTGCGAACTTGACGCATCCAAGTCGGATTGCGGAAATACCGGTCAATCACAGAGCTCGGGTTGCAGGCACCTCGAAATACGGGATTTCACGGACACCTCGAGTGATTCTTGATCTGTTAGCGGCTTGGTTTTTCTTACGATTCAGAGAACGACCCGGTCATTTTTTTGGCGTTGCCGGATTGATTACCGGTGGTCTTGGTGGGGCTGCATTGGCCTATCTATTGGTGCTGAAACTTTTCGGAATGGATATTGGCAACCGTCCCTTATTGATCACCGGCGTGCTCTTGGCTCTTGTTGGGCTGCAGTTGATTACCACAGGCCTGGTCGCTGAGATGCTGACGCGGCTCAGAAGTCGTGGACAACCACCACTGACTAAACAAACCGACGCCATGGGCTGGACCAAAGGCTCAAATGATCGCTCTGAGTAAGCTCGACTGGCGATTATTTCTGTGCCTATTGCTTCTTGGTTTTATCGGCACTTGGGTGCCTTTATTTGATCTGGATGAAGGTGCGTTTCTTGAAGCGACCCGAGAATTGCTCGATGGCGGGCATTGGGCAGCCACCACTTTGGACGGTGAGCCTCGCTACGACAAACCAATTCTGTCCTACTGGCTGCAAGCGACCGCACTGACGCTCTTTGGCTGGACAACACCCTGGGTTCCGATTGAGATGATTGGACGACTCCCATCGGTGATCGCCGGCGCCTTGTGGGCACTTGTCCTCGGTCGATTTAGTGCTGAAGTGACCAACAAACCAGCGCTTGGCGTCTTTGTCGCCTTTGCGCTTGCAACGACCCTCGGAACCCTCGTGATCGCTCGAGCAGCAACCGCTGATGCCATTCTGAATCTCTGGTTGGCACTCTTGTTTACCGATATTGCCCGCTATCTTAAGAATCCCACAGACTCGATTCGTCTTCGCGTCTTTTTATGGTTTGGACTCGGCATCCTGACCAAAGGTCCGGTGGCCGTGCTGATTCCAGCAGGTGCCTTTGGACTTTGGGTCCTGTTATCCAATCAATGGAGCCTCCTTTGGCAAGCAATGGCCTCCTGGCGTGCTTGGCTTTTGCTCGGAGCAGTCCTCACTCCCTGGCTAGTGGGCGTCTATGACGCACAAGGACTAGCATTCTTTGAGAACTTTATTCTGCGACATAACGTCGAACGTTTCTCAGGAAACCTTCACGGGCACGGCGGTCATCCGCTGTATTATCTGTTCGTCATGCCGCTGGTCCTTTTACCTTACAGTGGGCTGGTCCTAGCAATCCTATTGAGAGTCCGTGAATTTTGGCATTGTCCAGTCAATCGGTTTGCCTTGATCTGGATCCTGTTCGTCGTCGTGCTGGTCTCGTTATCAGGAACCCAGTTACCCCACTATGTTCTCTATTCAACAGCGCCCTTGTTTGTCTTGTATGCGCGAGTTTTGCCACGCATTGCTGGTCGCTTTTGGGCTCTACCAGGGCTTTTCGTTCCTGGGTTGATTCTGGCATTGGGGCTCTTTCACTCGATGATCCCAGAACCCAAACACCTCCGCGATCAAGAACAATTGGTGATACTCATGCAGCTACTCGCTCACTGGTGGTGGCCACTGGTCTTGGCTACTACAAGCCTCATGTTGCTTGCGTTGATCGCATTATTGGCGCCGGGTTGGCGCTTGAGCCAGCGTTTGATTGCGATGGGCGGTGTGCAGTTGGCTTGTATCGCCTTGATTATTCTTCCGATCATTTCTGAAGCTCGCCAGCGACCGTTAAAGGAAGCTGCCATGATCGCTAAAGAGGCAGAAGCTAGCGTTGTGTCACAGGGGATCCGCATGCCAAGCTTTTCGTTTTATCGCCAGGCGATAACGCCTGAAACGGCACCTGTTGAAGGACAGTGGGTGCTGATTTCAGTGACGCGTCTTCATGAGTTGAAAGCGCTCAATGTTCCTCTGGAAATCCAAGCCGCGGGCCCTGGCTGGCGCTTGATTGCCTTACTTGGGCCTCGAACAATTTAAGCCTTTGGCTCAAGTCGAAGACTCGCTGAATTAATACAGTAACGGAGCCCAGTAGGCGTTGGTCCATCGTTGAACACATGCCCCAGATGCGCATCGCACACCTCACAGGTCACTTCTGTCCGCGGCATGAAAAATATGGAACGGTCATCGTGCTCACCGATCACGTCAGCATCTAGCGGTTTGAAGAAGCTCGGCCATCCAGATCCAGAGTCAAATTTATGGTCTGAATCAAATAAGGGTGTGTCACAGCAGATGCAGTGGTAGACCCCTTCCGTTTTCTCATCATGGTAGGAATTCTCAAACGGTTTTTCCGTCCCTTTTTGTCGTGTCACTCGATAGGATTCCGCGGATAATTCCGACTGCCATTCCTGTTCGGTCTTTTTTATCTTTTTTTCTGCACTCACAACTTGAACTCCGCCCTGAAACCAATATCTTCTTGTCTGACCCTATTGCCTTAAGGAGAGGCTCACATGTTACGGATAGCATTGTTTCTTTTAACTAACCTTGCCATCGTGCTTGTTGCAAGCATCACTTTGAGCCTTTTGGGCTTTGAAGGGTATTTGGCATCAAATGGTGTGGATTTAAACCTCTCAAGCCTTTTAGTGTTCTGTTTTGTCTTTGGAATGGCGGGCAGTGTGGTCAGTTTACTGCTCTCAAAAACCATGGCCAAAATGGGAACCGGCACACAGATTATTGAAAGTCCTCGAAATGCCGATGAACAGTGGCTGGTTGCCACTGTGGCAGAGTTGGCGAAAGATGCAGGGATCGGCATGCCTGAAGTTGGAATCTTTCAAAGCCAAACCAGTAACGCGTTTGCCACCGGTTGGGATCGAAACAATGCGTTGGTTGCAGTCAGTACGGGTCTTTTAAGTCGATTTAGCCGCGATGAAGCGCGCGCAGTCATGGCCCATGAAATTGGCCATGTCGCCAATGGAGACATGATTACGCTGGCCCTGATTCAAGGTGTCGTCAATACCTTTGTGATGTTCTTTTCTCGCGTCATTGGTCACACCATTGACCGCGCCGTCTTTAAAACAGAGCGCGGCCATGGGCCTGCGTTTTACATCACCACCTTTGTCGCCGAAATCATCTTGGGTATCTTGGCTTCAATCATCGTCTTTTGGTTCTCTAGGCAACGCGAATTCCGCGCTGACCAGGCAGGCGCTCAACTCGCCGGCGCTCCTGCGATGATCGGGGCGTTGGAACGATTGCGTGCCGAGCAAGGAACACCGTCAGAACTGCCAGATTCCATGGTTGCTTTTGGGATTCGTACCGGTGGAAATACCATGATGCGCCTGTTTATGACACACCCTCCGCTGGAGGAGCGCATCGCTGCTTTGAAAGCAGCCGCTTAAGACTCTAGCCTGCGAGCGCGGCCAGACCGCGTTCGCAGTCGCTGATGAGATCATCCACTGATTCCAATCCGACAGCGATTCGAATCATATTTTCAGAAATCCCCATCAACTGACGGTCAGTAATATCCAAACGGCCATGTGTACTCGTTGCCGGATGACAGACGGTTGTTTTGACATCGCCTAAATTGGCGGTCAACGACATCAAACAGGTCTGATTTAAAAATTTCCACGCGTGCTCACGCGAGCCATCTCGCAAATGAAAGCTCAGAACCCCGCCACCGGATTTTGCTTGTCGGTTTGCCAATGCATATTGAGGATGAGATTCAAGGCCTGCATAGTTGACCCGTTCAATTTGCGGCTGCTGTTCAAGCCATTGGGCCAGCTCGAGTGCATTTTCACTATGTGCTTTCATCCGCACACTCAAGGTCTCAAGGCCCTTTAAAAACACCCAAGCATTAAATGGGCTCATGGTCACACCACCAGAGCGGATAAAAGACGTCACCGGTTCGATTAAATCTGCACGACCGAGGACCGCCCCACCCATCACGCGTCCCTGTCCATCGAGATACTTCGTCGCAGAGTGAATCACCAAATCTGCACCTAGCGCTAGAGGCTTTTGTAACACCGGTGTCATGAAACAGTTATCAACCACGAACAAGCAATCATGCGCACGGCAGAGTTCCGACAGTGCTTGAATATCGACAATATCAATCGTTGGATTCGATGGCGTCTCGCAATAGGCAAGCTTTGCCGGCTGAGACAGTGCCTGCTCCCAGGCCGACAGATCTGTTGGTGAAATCAAGGTCAGCTCAATGCCGTATTTCACAAAATAATTTTTCACCAAATTCAAGGTTGCACCGAAGACGCCTGTCGACATCAACACGCGATCACCGGATTGGCAATGGGCCATCAGCGTTGATAATACTGCCCCCATTCCAGTGGCTGTCGCTTCGCACGCGTCGGCGCCTTCCAAAACGGCCAACCGTTTACAGAATCCATCAATGGTTGGATTATCAACCCGCGCATAAATGGAGAGTCCCGAGTTGTTAACGAAGGCATCTGCCATCGTCTCCGCATCTGGGAACACAAAACTTGAGGTCGTAAAAATCGGCTCTGAGTGCTCACGTTCGGCGGTTCGATCAAGCCCAACCCGGATCGCCTGGGTATCTTCTGACAAGCCTGCGATCATCGCCTTTAAGCGGCGGTCACGATCCATCATGAAGCATCAGCTCGAAGATCAAGACAGGCATCCTCAGAATCGCCTAGTGCTTCTTGTTTGGCTCCGTCATTCCGTTTCGCTGCTAATGCTTCAAGATAGGCATCATCCACTTCTTTAGTGATGTAGCAGGCAGAAAAGACAGAATCTTCAAAGGATTTGAGACTTGGGTTGAGTTCGGAAACAGCGTCCACCAAATCATCAAGCTCCTGATAAATGAGGCCATCGGCACCAATCAATTGATTGATCTCTTGGGCGCTCCGTCCATGAGCAATCAGCTCACTGGCTGCAGGCATATCAATGCCGTAGACGTTCGGAGAGACAACAGCCGGTGCCGCTGATGCAAAATACACTTTCTTCGCTCCGGCATCTCGCGCCATTTCAACAATCTGATGGCACGTCGTGCCACGCACGATGGAATCATCCACCAACAGCACATTACGACCTTTAAATTCTTGCACGACGGGATTTAATTTCTGCCGAACAGATTTTTGCCGCTCAGTCTGACCGGGCATAATGAAGGTGCGTCCGATGTATCGGTTTTTGATAAACCCTTCACGAAAAAGGACGCCAAGTTTCTGAGCCACCTCGAGGGCACTGGTCCGACTGGTGTCTGGAATCGGAATCACGACATCGATATCGTGATTTGGCATTTCGCGCAGAATTTTATCTGCCAGTTTGCGTCCCATATTGATTCGGGCCTGATACACAGACACCCCATCAATGACAGAGTCTGGGCGAGACAAATACACATATTCAAACAGACAAGGGTGTGCTTCTTGCTTGCCCGCGCAGAGTTTGCGGTGCAAATGCCCATCGTGATCGACGAACACGGCCTCACCGGGCGCAAGATCGTCAATCAAAACAAAACCCGCGCAGTCGAGCGCAACAGATTCGCTCGAAATCATATATTCAACACCCTGCTCAGTCTTTCGCTGGCCAATACAGATTGGCCGAATCCCATAGGGGTCTCGGAAACCTAAGATTCCGTGCCCGTTGATTAGAGCGACGACGCCATAAGCACCACGACACCGGCGGTGAACTCCCTCAACCGCAGCAAAGAAATCATCCGGTGTTGGGCGATAGTTTCCTCGAGCTTCGAGCTCATGGGCGAAGATATTTAATAAGACCTCTGAATCGCTGTCTGTATTGATATGACGCATATCGTCTTCATACAGCTCTTTCATCAAATCAGTGGTATTGGTCAGATTGCCATTGTGCGCAAGACTGATCCCGTAAGGACTATTCACATAAAACGGTTGAGCTTCAGCCGATGAGCTCGAACCTGCGGTGGGATAGCGCACATGGCCAATACCCATGTTACCGATCAGATACTGCATGTGACGCATTCTGAATACGTCACGGACTAACCCGTTATCTTTGCGAAGATAAAACTTGCCGTTTGCAGATGTGACCATGCCAGCCGCATCCTGGCCGCGATGCTGCAATACAGTGAGCGCATCAAATAGTGCCTGGTTCACATTACCACGGCCGAAAATACCCACCACTCCACACATGATCGAAATCCCTCTCGTCAGCTAATTGGCGATTGAAAGCCAGAGGCTGACAGTTGTTCTAAAGCCCATTGAGCCACCGTCTCAAAATGCGGCACGAGCGACGAGTTAGTGTACCAAGTGTCATTCACGAATGGTGTCAGATTTAACAATCCAATCACGACCGTCATAATCAATGCTCCACGCGCAAATCCAAACACCATGCCAAGCACCCGATCGGTCGACGATAACCCGGTTGCGTTAATCAAAGCGCCCAATAGGAAACCCAAAGCCGCACCCACCAATAAGGTGCCGATAAATAAGGCGGCGAAAGCCGCAATCGAACGCATCAATGGATCGATGATTTGAGTCTCTAACAACTGATCCATCGGTTCATGGAACTGCCGTGCAACAATAAAGGCGGCAATCCACGTGCCAAGACTTAGCGCTTCTTTTAAAAATCCACGACGCAGACTCATCAGCGTTGAAATCGTAAGAACGATGATAATCGCCCAATCAAAGGCCGCCAGGCCGAAACCTGAAGACACTTGCTCGGTCATGACTGCCCGTGCTCACGCACATCATATTGTTTGATCTGTGCTTTGAGCGATAACTTGGTCTGAATCGCTCCAGAAGCGGCCTCTGCGCGTGATCGGTCAAGGAGCGGACCCACATACACCCGGGTCAACGATTCTTCAGATCGTAAATACACTCGCCCAATATCCAAGGCTTCAAGCTTCGTTTGCAACGCTTTCGCGTTTTCCCGATTTTTAAATGCACCCACCTGCAAAATGAAACTCGCTTGAGATTCATTGCCAACAGGCGCACCCATTAAGGCATCTAATCGCTCGCGACTGGCGTTCAGCGCCTCTTGATCGATCACTGGAGCAACCACAGGCTCCGCCGGGACAGCTGGAGGGTCTGGTAAGCGAGTCAGTTGAGGACCTTCTTCACGAATCGACTCGAATCGCGGAGTCAGAAGCCACGGAAGAACTAGAGCAGCCAAGGCCACCAAAGTTGCCGCACCAATCCACTGATGCTTTCTTCGATGCGGAGAAGGGTTTGGTTTGGTTTGTTCAGTTGAAGAGGTCATGCTTGAGTGCGTCTGCCACCAATACAAAGGATCCCATGATCAAAACCTGATCATCCAATTTGAGTTCAGAGGAAAGCCCCTCTAATGCGTCCTTGAGTGTAGCAAAACTCCGCCAACACGTCTGTCCAAAAAGCGCAGACCAGAGATTCACTAAAGAGTCGACCGAACGACCGCGATCGCCATCAATGCCAACTAACGCAATTCTCGATGTATAGGCCTGCAAAATCGGCAACATCGACTCCACGTCCTTATCCGATAAAGCCCCGAAAATCACAACGCGATGATCGGTTTCGACGGAATCTGCAAGCGCTTGTGTGACAAACTCGCAGGCTAACGGATTGTGTCCAACATCCAAGATCCAGGTTTGATCGCCAATCTGATAGCGAGACATCCGTCCCAACATTTGCGCCTGCTCTAACCCAACCAGACACTCTGTCGTGATGTGATACCCCAGTTCTTCCATTGCGAGACTGGCCAATGCAACCGACGTTTTCGGTAATTGCATTCGGGTTAAGTCAATGATCTGCTTCGCAAGGACCAGCGTCGAACCCTCTAAGATCTCATCCAGCCACCGCATCAATCCACCTTGGCGAACTGC
>QXYM01000113.1:1819-4144 GCA_009886945.1 Litorivicinus sp. | reverse complement strand
GATCGCTGGTCAAGATGGCTCGACCGCAATGATCTTCGCAGAAGGTAACGCGCTACAGGCATCAGCTCAGGCTGCTGCCGGGCGTCATCTTGGGAACTACATTGGGCAAAACGCAACCTTGGACGGTAACTGAGTGAATCAGCGCGGTTTGGCAATGATCGTCACGATGGTTTTTCTACCGGTGGTTGCTGCAGGTCTTATTTGGCTTGCTGCTGGGTCGTCGGTGATGGCCAGATTTGAAGGTCATCACCAAGCCGATCGCGCAGCCTACTCGATGAGTGCGCAACTGGCATCAGAACTCAACGAGCTATCCGTATTGAATCGCAAAATATTAGCGAGTCACTTAATGGTTGGGCATTTGACGACGTATCTGTCATTTACCCGCTACCTAAGAGATATGTTGCAAAAGGTCGGCTATCTCGTGCCGTTTGGAAGCAACATCATCACTGGAGGTACCACGTTACTTGTTCAGTCTGCACGGATTCAGTTGCAGTCCGGGATTGGAGTCGCTCTGGGATCTCAACACAAGTGGGCAGTGGATTCCGCTGAAATTCTGAAAAGTGGTGGAACTCGCGTATTTGATGCTGCGCGTGATGTAGCAAAACCCTACGCATTGACCAAAGTTTGTTTGGGGTCGATTTGTAATCAAAACGCATTGGATGCGGCCATCTTGTCAGCCGTTCCTGTGATCGAAGAAGACCCTTCAGATTACACTCGGCTGACCATGCAAGCGATGAATGGTCTACCGCAAAGTGCATGGCACTTATCACGGCAATGGCAACAGAACGTACTGGGTATCGTTGAAGCCAGACGTTCAGGTGGCACCATTCCAGATATTACCGGGCGCGGGTTTCAAGCAGCGGATCAGTTGGAAGCGCGGGTCAAACTCTTTTTCTTCGGTTTTGGTTGGCGCACGTTGGTTGGGGCGAGTGCCACAACTCTCGTCGATGGATTCGCGTATCGAGGCCTGCCTTGGCTTGTCGAATGGCAGGGCCCAGATGTCCTTCCCTTATCAATCGAATTAACCGATCAACAATCCGGACAGATTCAAGCAGAAAGCCGAGTGCGGTTTATGGGATCTGGTCCATCAGATATGTGGCGTCCGGTGTGGCGCGCAGAACTGACAGGAGGTGTGTAATGCAACGCGGACAAGCTTTGCTTGAACTACTGATAGCGATCCCGTTTTTGATGTTGATCGCGATGTCTCTCTCGGCATTTTCGACTGTCGTCACGACCACCTTTTGGGCGAATGATGGCCTGAACGATGCTTTATGGTTTTCCGATCACTCGGTTGATCGGCTGACGGAAAGCGTGATTCGTCCGACTCATCTGCAAACACGATTACTCCCAGAGATGGTCGAGCGTACCGGTCAGTTACTCAGGCACGATGGTTTCCTAACAAGCGGCCAGGCCTTTCAAGATCGGATCACGGAAGACAACACCATCTTGGGAGAAATTGGTCTCGAACTCACCCAAGCATCGGTCGAACTCATCCGCCGCATGGGTTCACCACTTCCATTTCGGGAAGTCAGACCGTCGGCGATTTCTGCCGTCGGGATCGTCGGCGCCCGTGATATGCCACTACCACAGAGGATCAATGTGTATGACTAAGTTCAAACTCGGCTTCTTATCGTTGTTACTGGTGTCAAACTTAAGCGTCGCCCAATGTTTTGATGGATTTCCAAACATTCGGCGCGAGCATGTGGATCCCTATGGATTCTTGTCTTGGTCACCGTTGTCATTGAAGACCTTTCTTGAGGGTTGGCTGCAACAACACGCGTTTTTACCGGTGCAGATTGACGGCCCCTTCCCAGATACCTTTTGGGTGCGTGGTCATTGTTTGGCGCAAATAGCCGCCTTGAAAGGCACGGATCAGGCCTGGCTTGTGGGTTCTGAGTTCGGTGAAGCCTTATCAGAGTTTTTGGAGGCAGCTCATGACCCTGCGTGAGGGAATTGAGCGCTATTGGCAGTTACCGGCAGCCATCGCAATTGCGGGGATTGCTGTGATGCTCAGTCACCGACCAGAACCGCTCCCGGAAATCATTCCAGAGCCCACTCCGGATCTGGTCTCGGCAGTCGTTGTCACAACACCAGTCGAAGCCGGTGAGCCGATTGATCTGTCGGCGCTGACGGAGACGCAATATCCGCTGGCCTGGATGCCAAGTGATGCAGTGACTGCCTCAGATCCAACATTACAACTGAAGCCCTTAGCAGTTCGGAATCTGTCAGTTGGGACTCCTTTGGCGGCGAATATGCTGATGGCCAATCCATTGGTGAGCATGACAGAAATCTTCGACAGCGATCGGCTGTTGATGCCGGTTACAC
>QXYM01000113.1:1320-1809 GCA_009886945.1 Litorivicinus sp. | reverse complement strand
CGGCGCAGGGCGTGATTTTGTCAGCAATTCCAGTGACTCGTTCGTCAGAAGGTGACGTCAGTGAGGTCACTTGGTTTGTGTTGGATGACGATCAACTCGGTGTTTTACAGCGGGGCTTGCGTTTGGGACGGATTCGCTTGGCACTGTGTCGAGAGGGGTCCTGTCCAGAGGTGAGTCTCAAGCGCATTCCTGATGGGCCAAAAGCTGAGCCGAAAAAAGCAACCAGAGCATCGATGACGGTGGGCCTATCATGAAATGGTGGGTGGCAATGGTGCTTGGTTTTTCCGTGTCTGCAGTCTCAGCAGAGCGGGTGGTGTTGGCTCCGGGAGGCACCACACTTGTGGCTTGCCCGAACGTTGAGCATGTGGCTCTTGGCAATGAGCAGGTGGTGTCAGTTCAAGAAACGCTGCCTGGGAAGTTATTAATCTCAGCAAAATCACCAGGGGCGACGACGCTTTGGTGTCTGCGTGGATCTAAAGAGACAATCTT
>QXYM01000113.1:0-1310 GCA_009886945.1 Litorivicinus sp. | reverse complement strand
CCCACGGCGTATCGATTGGATCTGTTGGTAGCAGAAGTCACTCGTTCAGCATCGCGTGCCATTGGCGCTGAGACATCCATCAATGGATCACTTGCCCTGTCTGGTCGTGGACAATCCCGTGGCTTGAATCCCAGCGCAGACGACGCAGCCGGTTTTGTGACCTTGGATCTGTTGTCCGAATTGGCGCTGATGGAGCGACAAGGGCAGGCGGAGGTCTGGTCAAAAGGTGAGATTCGCATTGAGAGTGGTTCTCAGACGCATCTCTTAGCTGGCGGGGAGATTCCGATTCCTGGTGGCGAGCAAAGTACTGAATTTCGGCCCTATGGATTGGATCTCGACTTTCAGGCGCAGTCGGTCGATCTGAATACGGTGGAGTTGGAAGTCAATCTGTCCTTAACCGCGTTGGATTATGGTGTTGCGATCAATGGTGTTCCGGGTCTGACCAATCGAGACATCCATACCAAACGCCAGTTCCGTTTGGGGGAGTCGGTGGTGCTTGCTCGCATCGAGCGTGGTGAAGCTGGCAGTAACGACTCAGGTCTTCCAGGTGTCACCACCAAAAACGAGCGTGTCGAAGAAGAACGCGAGTTATGGGTCTTGATTCGACCTCGTCGAGAGGCGCTGGTGCTGCCGAAAAGCGCGTCAAACACGCCAATGGTGGGATCCCGTGGCGCGATGGGAGTGTACGAATGAATCCGACTCAACGTCATGATCTGACACTGAAACTGGATCGGTATTTATCCGATGAAGCTCGTTTAGGGGATCCTGATTTACGACCCGATCAGGGCACTCTGGTGGATCGGTTTTTAGCCGATGCGCTCAATGAAGAGGGGCTTGTGGGATCCAC
Source organism: Litorivicinus sp. (assembly GCA_009886945.1). Taxonomy (GTDB): domain Bacteria; phylum Pseudomonadota; class Gammaproteobacteria; order Pseudomonadales; family Litorivicinaceae; genus HIMB30. The sequence continues at coordinate 463 of QXYM01000113.1, read as the reverse complement.
TCGAGAGGAGCTCGCACTCAGGGTGAAGCAAGATTTACTCGGATTTGGGCCATTGGAGCCATTAATTGCTGATCCTGAGGTGTCGGAGATCATGGTGGTCGGTCATCAGTCGATCTATGTTGAGCGTGATGGACGCTTGACGCCTCTTCAGGATGGCTTTGTGAACGAAGACTTCTGTCGGCGAGCGATTCTGAGGATGTTGGAACCGCTGGGGCGGCGACTGGACGAACAGTCACCCACCGCTGATGGCCGGCTGGTGGATGGATCCCGCATCAACGCGGTATTACCGCCGATTTCACCGGATGGACCGATGCTGACGATCCGGAAATTCAAAGCAGGCCTTCGCTCCCTCAGTGCTCTGAAAGCCACCGGGATGTTTGGTGATGATGCGCATCAAGTGCTGATCGATGCAGTCACCGGATCCTCGAACCTCTTGGTGTGTGGCGGTACTGGAGCTGGAAAA
>QXYM01000112.1 GCA_009886945.1 Litorivicinus sp. | reverse complement strand
CATCAGACACTTGTCAGTCACAAATGTTGAAGAAACACTGAAGACGACCGCCAATTTAGTGAATTAACCGGTCTGCTGGAATCACACACCGAAATTCTGAACCTTGTCCGACCTTGGATTGAATCTCCAACGTTCCTCCATGGCGGTAGAGGATATGCTTGACGATCGCTAACCCAAGGCCAGTGCCTCCCGTTTCCCTCGAGTGACTATTATCTACCCGATAGAAGCGTTCGGTGAGCCTTGGTAAGTGCTCTGTTGAAATCCCCGGGCCATCATCTTTCACTGTAATGACGCCATCTTCTCCGCGCAGATTGAAACTCACCGCAATCTGCGCGCCATCATGTGAATATCGCACCGCGTTAGCGGTCAAATTGGTCAGCGCCGATGACAATTCATTCCAGTCACCTCGTATGGTCTTTGGCGCGCAGTCAGCCATCACAATCTGTGTCTGTTGTTTCTGCACTGCGCGTTTGACTTCGTCTGCATCCTGAATCGCATACTGGATCAAATCTTGAACTTGAAACTCTTGAGGGGTGGCGTCTGGGGCGGTCGTCTCCAACTGTGACAGGATCAATAAATCTTTGATCAGCGAGTTCATCCGATCCGCTTGTTTAAATGCTTGCCCAACAGCACGCACACCTGCATCACTGACTAGGTCGTTATCGATAATGGTCTCGAGGTACCCGGTAATGACCGTCAGCGGTGTTTTCAGTTCGTGCGAGACATTGGCAATAAAATCAGACCGCATGCGTTCGAGCCGGGTAAACCGTGTGACATCGCGAACGACTAACAAAAACCCCGTTTTATCGATCGAACAGACGGTGTATTCGAGCATTTTCCCAGAGGTGATGGGGGAAGGAAGCGTGATGGGTAAATCGTATTTGCCGGTTTTGACGTAGGTGTAGAGTTCGGGAGTTCTGACTAAATTGAATAGCGAGGCGTCTTTGTCAAAAGACTCACGTAACCCAAGCAAACGACTGGCGGGCTGATTCCACCAGTTAATTCGCCAATCTAGGCTCAGATGAATCAGTCCCGCATCGAGACTTGCGAGGGACTGATGCAGGTTGGCGAGGAGTTGATGGACGGAATCTCTTTCAGCGGCGATTTCCGACTCACGTTTTTGGATCCGTTGTGTCATATCAAGCCATAGACCAGGAACTTGTGTCATTTCTTGGCCTGGGCGCTTTTCTAACCAGCGATACATTTGGTTACGACGCCATACCGAAATGACTAACGCTCCCGAGATCAAAACGAGTGCTGTTTCGATCCAAAATCCAGTGAGTTGACCGAATGTGAGAATGCCGGCAACTAAAAGACCGGCCTGAATAATTGTTGTTCCGAAATAGCCGTACATACTGCGCCTTCAGGCCCGATTAGACATTGTTTTAACAGTCAACATCGTTGAACATAAGGATCTACGGAAACTATCGGATTGAAGGATCAACATTGCCGTCCTATCCCTTCATTGAAAAAGAGTTAAGTTGGCTATCATTTAACCATCGGGTGCTCCAAGAGGCGATGGATAAGTCGAATCCGCCAATTGAGCGCGCTCGATTTTTAGGTATCTACTCAAGCAACTTGGATGAATATTACAGGGTTCAAGTCGCAGATGTGCGCCGTCGGATACTTTTGCATCAAGAAGTTGGCGGCGATCCGCAGGCACGAGCACTGTTGACAGCCATTCAGCGTCGAACACTTGAGCTCAACGCGGAGACACAACATCTTTCTGGAAAACGATGAGCAGCTGAGTATTGGGCACCGTGAATGGCTTCGAAAATATTTCCATTCGAGAATTCGGAAGTTCATCTGTCCTATTGTCGTGAGTCCGCAAGTCGATATGGGCGACGTGCTCGCGGATGATGCCACCTATTTAGTCGCCGAGCTTCGTCGGGGTGACGCCTATACCTATGCACTGATTGAAGTTCCTACCGACCATCATCCACGCTTTATCGAATTACCTGCAGAAACATCGCGCCGTAAAAAACCCCTGGTGTTGCTCGATAATGCGATTCGCATTGGTCTTCCAGAGATCTTCGAGGGTTACTTCGAATTCGATGAAGTGCAAGCATGGTCAATGAAGATGACGCGTGACGCCGAATATGATTTGTCTGACGAAATCGATGAGAGTTTGATGGATCGATTGTCCTCTGGGTTGAAGCAACGACTCACAGCCGAGCCGACACGTCTGGTGCATGATCGAGATATGCCAGATCGCGTCCTTGAAATGTTGAAGCGTGAGCTTGGCATTACCCGAATGGATGCGATTATCGCGGGTGGTCGTTACCACAACATGAAGGACTTCTTGGGCTTTCCTTCCATTGGTCGGGCGTCCTTACAGAATCCCGATCTCGAACCGATCGCTTCCAAGGCACTCGACAATCAGCGGAATTATTTTGATGTGATTCGCGCTAAGGATGTTCTCCTTCATTACCCCTATCACGATTTTTACCATTTCACCGAATGGCTTCGTCAGGCTGCCCATGATCCGGCAGTGGAATCGATCCGGATTAGCCTCTATCGCGTGGCCAGCTCGTCGCTGGTGATCAAGGCGCTGCTTGATGCGGCGGCGAATGGAAAAGAGGTGTCTGTGATTGTCGAATTACAGGCGCGTTTTGACGAAGAAAATAATATTCGATGGTCCAAATTACTGACGGATTCCGGGGTGCATGTCAGCTTTGGTATTGCCAATCTCAAAGTGCATTCGAAGTTGTGCCTGATTACCAGAAAAGAGGGTGATCAGCGGGTCCGCTATGCGCACATTGGAACCGGTAACTTCAACGAAAAGACAGCCCGGATTTATACAGATTTTAGCTTGTTGACGGCACGCCCTGAGATCACTGATGAAGTCCGTGAGGTCTTTGCCTTCGTCCAGGCACCTTATCGCCGGGTGAAATTCAAACATCTCTGG
>QXYM01000111.1 GCA_009886945.1 Litorivicinus sp. | reverse complement strand
ACACGACGATCGATCACTCTTTCGGTTTGGCCCTGAATATGAGGATCGCGTAGCCGTCCATGGATCCTTTAAAACCGGCTTCGATTGGTCGGCCTGGGGTAGCTTCAGCGGGGCTATCGAAATGTGTAATAACAACGGTGCCTGCAGGAAAACCGATGTCGGCGTGATGTGTCCATCATACCGGGTGACAAAAAACGAACGCGACCTCGTCAGAGGACGGGCGAATACCCTGAGGTTAGCGTTGTCGGGTCAGTTAGGACCAAATGCCGTAACCTCGAACGACATGCTTGAAACGATGAAGCTCTGCGTCGGCTGCAAAGCATGCCAGAACGAATGTCCAACCAGTGTTGATATGGCTAAAATGAAAACGGAAGTTCTCTATCAGCGCACCCAACGCTTTGGCATAGGCCTTCGAGAAAAGCTCATTGCGTATATGCCACATTATTCGCCTTGGTTAAAAAAAGTGCCCTGGCTCGCCAATCTTCGCGATCAAATCCCCGGACTTCCTTGGCTGTCCGAAAAAGTCATCGGCCTCTCGAAAGATCGTCGGCTCCCAGTCTGGGAGGGAACATATCAAGAACCGGCAAACGAACCACAGACAAATCGTCCGACCGTCATTCTCTTTGGTGACACCTTCAACCGGTCATTTGAGACCAAGAACTTGTATGCGGCACGCCAAGTATTAGAAGCCATGGGGTACGAGGTCATTGAGCCAAAACCCGATAACCGCTCCGTATGCTGTGGACGCACGTTTTTGGCTGCAGGCTTAGTTGACCAAGCGAAAAAAGAGGCTGCACGGTTTATCGAAACTGTCATGCCTTGGATTCGCCAAGGTATCTCTGTGGTAGGACTTGAACCGTCGTGCCTGTTGACGCTTCGAGATGAGTTTCAGGTATTGCTACCCAGTGACGATGCAACGCTACTGGCGGAACACGCGTATTTATTTGAAGAATTTGTTGAACAAGCCCTTCAAGAAGAGAACATGGTCCTCAACCTTCAACCAGCAAAATGCCCAGAGGTGTTGGTGCATGGACATTGTCATCAAAAAGCGGCACGTGCCATGGGTCCAGTCGAATCCCTGCTGCAACGAATTCCAGGTTTAAAGGTGTCTATGATTGAATCGTCATGCTGTGGAATGGCCGGTCATTTTGGATACCAGACTGAAACCGCTAAAGAATCGATTGCAATGGCTGAGCTCGATCTATTACCCGCTGTTCGAAGCGCATCATCCAATGCTCGGATCATCGCCGATGGGACCAGTTGTCGACACCAGATCACCGACAACACTGCTCGCCAAGCCGAACATGTGGCTGTACTCTTGGCCGAACATCTCAGGAAGGACTAGGCCAGTGAATTCCAGCATCATTATTCGAGCACCCTTGCACGTTCAGGTCGCCGAAAGACTGCGGCTAATGATTGATTCTGGAGAATTAGAACCGGGGGCTCGGCTGAATGAAATCGATCTCTGCAACACCATGGGAGTCAGTCGCACGCCTCTGCGGGAAGCCATTCGTTCTTTGGCGACTGAGGGGCTCATTGAGCTGCAACCCAATCGTGGCGCAAGCGTCAGTATCATCAGCCACGAAGACGTCTCAGAAATTCTGCCAATCATGGCCGCACTCGAAGGTCTTGGTGGGCGCTTAGCTGCTACTTATATGAGTGAAGAAAAGATTGCTCAAGTGCGGAAAGTTCACGATCAAATGATCAGTCATTATCAAAATCGAGAAGTTGCAGAGTATTTTGAAACCAATCGATTGATTCATGAGTTGGTCACTGAAGGAAGTGGTAACCAAACCCTCGTCGACACCATCAATAGCCTCTCAGCCAAGGTCCGGCGCGCACGATTTAGTGCGCAAATGACCGAAGAAAGTTGGGCAAAAGCGGTCTCGGAGCATGAAGAAATCATTGCGGCGCTCGAGGCCAAAGATCCTGAACGACTCGAGGCGATATTAATACAACACGTTGAAACCAAACGGGCCACTATTCTTGGCACGCTCGAAGACAAAAATTAATCGCCACCGATGATGTGCACCTGAATCCGACGATGGGATCCCTGCTGTCGATGCTCCAATAAAAAAATCCCCTGCCACTGACCGAGTACCAACTGTCCATGGCGAATACTCAAACTCAAATGGGTTTGAGTGAGCACTGTCTTTAAATGCGCAGGCATATCATCCAAACCCTCTAGGTCGTGTGTGTAACGACCCGCGTCCATCGGCGCCAGATGATCCAAAAACGCTAATAGATCGGTCTGCACATCCAACGACGCATTTTCCTGCACGACAAGCGATGCTGATGTATGCAAACAAGACAGTTGGCAAATTCCCTGTTGAATACCGCTATGTTGGATCGTTCCACCAACCGCTTGGGTGATCAAATGCATTGAGTGACCGCGCGTGTGGATGGTCAACTCATCGAAACATTGGCGCATCGAGACACCTCAATAGAGAACCATTGAAAATCAACATCTTGTGTTTTATGTTATCAGCTAACACGACATATTGTAGATGAGTGGTAGGGAGGACGAATGATGGTTGTCGCAACATTACTCGCATCGTTACTTGGCCTATGTCTTGGAATCCTGATTCAACAAAGCATGTATAGCCTTTTGATTGCCCTCATGGTTCCTGGCGTCTACTGGATGATCAAGCGACTGACTGATCATCGAAACATCCATACGATTCGTTCCAACACGCTTCCCATTTCCATTTTTAAAAGTGAATTCGACGATGTGTCGTTTAACGATGGCGCGACGGGCTCAACCAAAAGAAAGACCGTCGCAATAAGTATCGGTTATATCGCAGGAATACTGGTTGGAAACCTATTCAGCGCGATGACGATAACAACTGGGTCATGAACTGTGCATCGATGGAAACGCACCGATTTCGTCAATCGATTGACACTTCTCAAGTGACACTTCTTCAAAAGTCACCCACCATTTAAAAGGATCATCACCCGAATTCATTCCAAGTTCTGAGACCGCTTTCATTGCAGAAAATCGCTTTTTATCACCGCTGGCCATATCCATCAGAATTGGCCAACTATAAGCACGGATGTCAGCAGGCTCGAATGCGTAGCGTGTTTTCGCAACCTCTGGATTTCCGATCGCATAAGAAAAGGGTTGTTCAGTGAACCAAACATATCGCCCACGTGCCTTGTATTCTTTTTTTGAGCTTCGCCATTGATAGCTCAACTCGGAAGAACGAGGCTGATTTAAATGCAGGCCAGCCTCAATAAAATACTCTAACCGACAACCTTCGAGCCCGATAAAGCCAGCTGATTCGATTTCTTTTCGAATTGGTGCATGGGAATAGTGATAGATCATCCAGTGGTTAGATTTCGCGCTGTAACGTGTCGACTTCGCTCGTTAATTGCTGAATCTCGCTCATGCATTCCTGGATTCGTTCTTTAGCGAGCTCTTTACGCTGCTCTTTGCCGACCGCAGTTAAATGATAAGTCTGGCCGCGCTTCCCTTTGGATGTCGTGACGATGTTCGTTTCGAGGATTCCAGCACCAACAAGTGCACGAATCGTCTGATTGGCTGTGCCCAAACTGACATCGACCTGTTCCGCAAGCTCTCGTTGAGAGATCTCTTCTGCCTTTTCAATAACTCGCAGCAAGTTCAAAGCGCGTTCAGTTGATAAACTCATTTCCATACCTCAGATGAATACAATATTCCGAAAAAATCAGTTGCAGGCCCTGTGAAATGCGGGCATGGTCAAAATACAATTTTTGACGAATCGATCCGGAACCTTTACTTGCTTCTTAGAATACTCGATGACCGAAAAAAACTCACTATTTGGCTCATAATCAGTGCTTTAGTGATGTATGAGATTCAAAAGCGGATTATCTTTCCGCTTGAGAGCCTGCTTAATTTCGAGGTGACCCAGCATGCAAGTATGGTCTATTTGCCTGCTGGCATTATTTTCTTATCGTTTTACTTGCTTAGATGGTGGTTTCTCCCTGTTATCCTAATTTCAAGAACAATCATCAGTCTGCAATTTACCGGATTGGAATCCTGGTTTGAAACGATCTTCTTGAATGGTTGTATTGCTCTTCTCTACCCCCTCTGGTTGTACCTTTTAAATTCAGCAAAATGGGACGTCTTCGGTGACGATGAT
>QXYM01000110.1 GCA_009886945.1 Litorivicinus sp. | reverse complement strand
TGGGTGACAAGGATGACTGTTTTTCCGGGCAGCAATTGCTGGCAAAGTTGCGCCATCTGGATCCGTGTCGAGCGGTCAAGCGATGCAAAAGGCTCATCAAGCAGCACGAGATCTGCATCCTCAACCAACACTCGCGCAAGAGCGACTCGTGCTTGCTGTCCACCACTCAGTTGACTGGCTTGACGTTCTGACAACATGTGCAGATCCACAGCTTTCAGCAGTTGCTTGGCTCGCTGAACATCTTCCGCCGCGATGTTCTCTCCCCTTAGTGTGAAGCCGAGCAGAACGTTGTCGATAACGCTGGCCCAGGGCAAGAGTGCCGGCTGCTGCGATAGATAGGCAATCCGGGTTGTTTGGAGGCGAATGTCGGGTGAGCCTTGAACAATGGCTGTAAGAAGTGTGGATTTTCCAGTGCCTGATCGTCCAAGGAGAGCAATTTGCTCTCCCGATTTGAGACCCAGTGAGAGCGTAGCGAGAGGAGGATATCCTGGGTAGGTAAGGCTTAAATTGGAAATGGTTAACACGTGCAGCTCCGAACAGGGTCATGCGAAGATAACCCGTCGAGGCTTACCTGTCATGAGGTCAAGGTTTGTCAGTGCGGAACCGGTCTGCGATTTTCCCTGCGAAGATTGCAGATAACAGGTGTGACTGTACAGATGCTGTGCGCATCGCAAGCGCAACAGGCACTCGAGCTCCAACAATGACGCCGCAACTCGATGCACCTGCGAAGTATTCGAGTTGTCGGGCAAGCATGTTTGCAGACTCATTGTCGGGCGCAACCAAAATATCCGAGCAGTCAGAGCCATTCGATGCTTCTGATACTGCTTGATCGAGGACCACGGGGCCGTCTAAGTGTCCTCCAGTGATTTGTTTTCTATCCGCCATTTTACAGAGGGCCGCTGCATCGAGTGTTGATTGATAGTCAGAGTCAATGGTCGCCACCGCAGCGAGAAGGGCGACCTTTGGTGTCTCGACACCAAGGTACTGAGCTGCGCAGATTGCGTTTTGGACGATGAAAACTTTATCTGTGAGTGACGGTCTGTGATGCAGGACTGCATCGGTCAATAACAGAGGTTTGTGGTAGAGCGGTACGTCAAACCGAAAAATGTGTGACAGCGATGTTTTGGTGTGGAGTGCCTGTGTCTCACGAATGGCCCCAACAATTTCGTTTTTGTCCAAATTACCGCGCGCAAGCGCCTCCACGTCGCCTCGAGCAGCCATGTCACAAGCGCGTTTGGCCGCTTGATGACTGTGTTCTGCATCAATCACTTCGAGTGCATGGATATCTAGAGCTAAACGCAGTGCTAACTCTCGAATTTTCTTCTCGGGACCAATCAGAACGGGCGTTAATTTTCCAGTCGTGGCCATTTCAACCGCTGCCGTCAGAGAGATTTGGTCGGTTGGATGGATCAGGCCAATCCGAATCGGTTGAGTTGGCTGAAGTGATCCCAGGAAGCTTTGCACTCGAGTTTCTGGGTCGAATACATTGAGCTTTGGAATACCCATCCGTGGTCTGATGATTTTTTCGGTAGGAGCCATCACTTTTGCTTGGCCAACGACAACCTGATTGCCATCTTGATTATCAATGGTGCAATCGAGGACGAGACTGTGTTTCTCATCATGCTTTTCTGCCACTGTGACGGTGACAGTCAAAGTCTCTCCGATGCGAACGGGTCGTTTAAAACGAAAGCTTTGTTCCAGATAGATGGTCCCGGGTCCAGGGAGTATCGTCCCGAGGACAGTCGAAACCAAAGAACCTGTCCACATGCCGTGACCGATCACGCCATGGAACATCGATTCATTGGCAAATGATGCGTCTAAGTGGGCGGGATTCACATCGCCCGAAACAGCGGCAAAGGCTCGGATATCTTCGAGTGTGAGTGTGCGGACCAGACGAGCACTCTGTCCGATTTCAATGTCGTCATAGAGAACATTTTCGATCACATCAGGAGATTCAGAGGTCATCTTAAGGCACCATGTGTTCGCCGCAATCGACGTAAAGTGTTTGACCAGTCATTCCAGTTGCGAAGTCAGAGACCAGAAAGCTGACAAGTCCCGCGACTTCATCTTGTGATACCAAGCGTTTTAATGGCACACGCTTTTCCACAGACGACAGCAATTCATCAAAGTGTGCGATACCTGATGCTGCTCGTGTTGCAATGGGGCCTGGTGAGACCGCATGCACGCGAATATTCGCATCACCAAGCTCTTGAGCAAGATAACGAACAGATGACTCTAAGGCTGCTTTCACGGGCCCCATGAGCCCGTAGTTCGGGATTGCAAGATGGGCGCCGAGATAACTCATGGTAATGAGCGTACCACCCTCTGGCATATGCGATTTGGCAAGATTGGCTGCACGAATAAATGAATGACAGGAGATATCAATTGCTTGCTTAAAGCCCTCTGCGGAGGATTCATGTAATGGGCCGTGCAAATCGATTAAGGGTGCAAAAGCGATCGAATGGACGAGAAAATCCAGATGACCAAGAGATTGAGCAGCGCTTTCGATGACGGCTTCAAGTTCACCTTCATTTTCAACATTACAGTTGAGAACGGGGATGTCGAGAGGGTTTAAGATCGGTTCAACGTATTGACGCGCTTTGTCATTCAAGCAAGTCGCGATGACCTCAGCACCGAGTGTTTTGGCCAATTTAGCAGCTGCGTAAGCGATCGAATGGTCGTTAGCGACCCCAATCAGTAGACCTCGTTTTCCTTGAAGCATGGGATAGACCTTGTCCTTAGTCACATTTGTGCGTCGCACCAATTAAGCAGATTATTGTGACGTTTCTATGTCAGTCTGGCTAGCGCTTGATTTTGGACAATTCGCGCATACCACTGATTCATTGGAGGTTGCTATGTCGCGTTATTTAGATTGGTTGTTATTAACCATCATCGTGATCGTCAGTTTGGCATCGCCTCTGATCGTCCTTGAATTCGTGAGTGGTAAGTACTGAGTTAGATACCTGCCTCTCGCGATTTGGCTTTCAGTTGTTCAATGCGTTCTTTGATTAATGCGTTCTGCGGCATGAGCTTAAGAAGGAGTTGTTCTGCCTGAATCGCTTGGTCGTATTGTTGCGTGTTTTCGAAGATCATGGAAAGCCCACCAAGTGCCCCGAAATGCCTGGGTTCTAAAATCAGGGTTTGCTGAATATCGGTGAGCGAGGCTTGGTAATCGCCAACCATAAAAAAGGCAGTGGCCCGACGATTCCAACCTTCGGCGAATGTTGGTGCAGCCTCAATCGTCCGGCTGAACTGGGTGATCGCAACCTGTGGCTGACCGAAGTGAAGCGCTTGCATTCCCTGATCGAAGATCGGTTGAAGCTTTGCTGACTGTTCGGGTAATTCATACCAGTGGAACCAGATTTGGTTTTGAAGTTCTGTCATTTCAACCAAATCGTCAGACTGTTGCAATGCGTTGAAGAGATCGTCGAGCTCTGGCTTGGTTTGATCTCCTCGAACAGGACCCCAGAAGACGGTCAGAACCAATAGCATTAGGGTATGAATCATGGGACGCATAATCACCTCCGAATATCAGGAGGTTATGATGAATACACTCAATAGGAAAGTCTTGGGGAGAGGCTGTTAGCCGATTCAGAAAAAAGGTTGGCGCGCTCGAGAGGATTCGAACCTCTGACCGCCTGGTTCGTAGAACGAATAAAAACGCTGGAATCAGCGTAATTACTGGCCTGGCGTTCGTTGCATTTGCCGGACTGTGCATAACCTATCAGGACTGACTTCGGCAAAAGTTCGGCAGAGCAACATCTAGTGTCGCTAATATATTTGGGTGACCGGGGTGTGGCATTGCAACGTATGGCGCGCCCGAGAGGATTCGAACCTCTGACCTCTGCCTCCGGAGGACACAGATCTTAAAT
>QXYM01000011.1 GCA_009886945.1 Litorivicinus sp. | reverse complement strand
TCGTTGCTATTTGAGCCAGCGATATCTAATCAAAGTCTTACTTGGTCATGTCAGGCATCTACATCCGCCATTAATCAATACGTCCCGGCCGATTGTCGCGTGACTCTTTAACTTGCAAAGCAGTCGATGATCCCCCATTCACAGGAGATGAATCGACTGACTGTTCTCTACAATGATCAATGCCCGGTGTGTTCGTTTGAAATCGATCACTACCGGGCATTGTGTTCGAAACGCGGCATTGATTTGGGCTTCGAGAAAATCTCAGCAGAGGGGCCAATGCTGAAAGCATCTGCTTTGTCACCGACTGATGCCAAGCGACGGCTCCATGTGCGAACCAAAGAGGGTGAGCTCAAAATTGGCGTGGATGCGTTTTTAGCGCTTTGGGCAGAAATGCCGGGTTATCGGGTCCTTGGCCGTCTCGTTCGTCTTCCGGGCGTCTATCACATCGCAACTCTGGTCTATAACCGAGTGTTGGCGCCTGTCTTATTTTGGTGGGATAAGCGTCGCTTACAGTGCGACGAGAGTGCTTGCCGCTGACGCAACCGTCCATCCGATCGCAGTCGCGATCAGGACGTCACTTGGGTAGTGAAGTCCGAGAATGATGCGTGATGCCATGATCATTAAGGTGATCGGAGCCAAGAGTAAACCGAGCAGTGGAAGCACCGGAAGAATGATCAACGTGATGGTGACTGCGTGGAGTGTGTGTCCACTTGGAAAGCTGTAGTGATCAAGCGGTGGAGTTTTTGGATTGATTGCATCCCAGGTGGTGCAAGGTCGATTGCGGAGCGTCTGCCCCTTAATCAACTTATAGAGTCCGAGATTGAACGCACAAGCGCCGATTAATACAGCAGGAAGATTACCAGCATCCGGTGTGGTCAGTCCGATCATCACGAATAAAACCACCCAAGCCGGGCCGTCGCCGAGTTTTGAGAAGAATTCGAAAATGCGATGAACCGAGGGGATCTCCGCCAATGTGTTGGCGAGAGCACACAATGGTCTTTCGACCCGATCGAGGTGATGAAAGAATTGAGCCCATCCTGATGTCTGCATGAGGTTCCCCTGATCGCTCATGTGGCCATGGTATGAAGCTCAGGTGACGCCTTTGCGTCGATTTCATGAACTTTTTATGACACTGCTTGTTCGAGTAATTCTTGGGGAGCTGGCTTGAGCTGTGAGGCAAATTGATCCGTGCAATGTTGCCAGGAAAAGGTCTCAGCAAATTGACGACAAGCGACGCGATCGACTTGTAACGCCCGTCGAATCGAATCACCGAGATCTTCGGAGATCCAGCCATTTTGGCCATTCTCAATTAAATCAATCGGTCCAGGAGCTGGGTAGGCAGCGACAGGCACACCTGAGGCGAGAGATTCTAAAATCACCAACCCGAAGGTATCGGTCAGCGACGGGAACACAAAGCAATCGGCATCACGCATGCACGCAGCCAATTCTTCACCGTGTTTGTAGCCCACAAATTCCACGTCAGGATACTTGGCTTTTAAGTCATCTAATTCAGGACCGCCACCGACGACGCGTTTAATGCCCTCGCAGTCAGTATCCAAAAACGCACCGATATTTTTCTCAGGCGCGACACGCCCAACATATAAAAGCACAGGGACTTTCGGAGCCATCCGTTGAACATCTGGTGTGAAGAGATCCAAATCGACGCCCCGAGACCATCGGCCGATGTTTCGGAATCCGCGTTCAACCAGTTCTGTTTCCATCGATTGAGTGGCCACCAACATCCGATGTGCTGGTCCATGAAACCATTTGAGAAATGCATAAGACCATGTCAAAGGAATCGGTACACGAAGTCTGACGTATTCCGGAAATCGGGTGTGGTAGCTGGTCGTAAAGGGTAAGTGATTCCGTCGACACCAGCGCCTTGCAGCAAGCCCAAGGGGTCCTTCTGTTGCGATATGCACCGCATCCGGTTTGAGATGGGTGAGCCTCTTTTTCACTGATCGAGCCGCGAATAACGCTAAACGAATTTCTGGATAGGTCGGACAAGGGACGGATCGATACCCCTCAGGGCTGATCACTTCGACACGATACCCCCGGCTTTCAAGTTCCTCTTTGGTTCGGGAGAGCGTTCTGACGACTCCATTCACCTGCGGAAACCAAGCGTCTGTTACGATCGCAATTGTGTGAAGAGTTGTCATATCGAGCCTCGTTGTTTTGCATGTTATATGACGCTTTTGTTTCATTTGTGTGACGGTTAACGTCTTGTCATTTGCTCAAGGGAAGGCGCTCGAGTCGGTGTCATTAAACTGTCATCATTTGTTCATCGAACCGTCTTTCGTGGTTCTTACACTGCCAAAAACATCCAAGGGAACTACGCATGTCGATGGCAGAACTCAACCGGAGTCAGGGATTTTCGGTCCGTCTTGCAACCAACCAGGAAGAAATTGAGAAGACGCAACGTCTTCGTTACGAAGTCTTCGCCCGTGAAATGGGTGCTCAAGTGCATACCAGTAAGCCAGGCGTCGAGACCGATGATTTCGATGTTCATTGTGAGCACTTGTTGGTCGAAGAGCTGAGTACTGGACGCGTTGTGGCCTCGACACGCTTGCTACGTAAAGAGGCCGCGCAAACCATTGGCCGGTTCTATTCGGAATCTGAATTTTCAGCAGGTTTTATTTCAGGCCTCAATGGCGAAGTGGTTGAACTGGGCCGTACCTGCGTGCACATTGATTTTCGCTCAGGCGGTGGAATCATGTTGTTGTGGAGTGGGATCGCACAGTTGATGAAGCGTTGGGACATCGATTATTTGCTGGGATGTGCCAGTGTGCCTTGTCGTGACGACGGTCAGTTGGTGCAGACCCTGATGAACGGACTGCGCGCCAAGCATATGAGTCCACAATCGTTGCGGGCAAAGCCGCGTGTTCCAGTGAACCCATGGTCAGGATCTGAGGTCGACGGTGCCATTATGCCGCCGCTGTTAAAAGCCTATTTACGCTTGGGTGCGTGGGTGTGTGGCGAGCCGAGCTTAGATGAAGAATTTGGTGTGGCGGATTTGATGGTATTGTTGGATATGCGTGAATTGAATCATCGCTATTTCAAACATTTCCTTGGGCGCGAATCGAAGGCTGCAGATCAGGTCGGCAAACCACAAGAGGTGGCAATTACCGCATGAAACTGGTTCAGATCATTCTTCACATGGTGCGAGGCTTATGGACGCTGAAGCGTTTGGCCAAGCGAAACGATCCTCGACTGACGCGTCGTCAAGTCCAATTGTGGCACCGAAAGGCGCTACATTTGTTCGGTTTTGAGCGCATTTTGGTCGGTGATCTTCCGAAGGGTCCGTGTTTGATCGTGTCGAACCATTTATCGTGGATCGATATCTTGTTGATTGGATCGGTCATGAATGTGCGCTTTCTGTCGAAAGCCGAAGTGGCAAACTGGCCAATTGTCGGCAAACTCGCCACCGGTGCAGGGACCTTATACGTCAACCGGGGTGACCGGAAGTCTGCTGAAATCGCACTGAGTGATATCGAGGCTGCCCTCAGGCAGGGGGATCAGGTCGTCGTCTTTCCTGAAGGGACATCCACGCGTGGGCCGATGCCGATCAAGTTCAGAAGTCGACTGATTGAAGCCGCTCGACGCGCCGGTGTCCCAGTGGTTCCGCTGGCTTTGAGTTATCACGGACCCGGAAAAGATTTAGCCTCCTATGCGGGCGACGACGATTTTGTATCGCACATGACACGCCTTTGTCAGGCACCGTTTATCCGCGGTCGCGTGGCTGTTGGAACACCGATTGAATCCACCGTTGCGCCGGCTGTGATCGCTCGAGAAGCACAGGCCAATGTCGAGACCATGCTTGAGTGGGTTGTTAGTGACGCGCGACCATCAGATGCATCAGCGACTGCTCTGGATTTAGCGACGACGACGCACTGAAATCTGTCCGATCGACTCTCCGCGAGCGGTTCGGATCTGTGGATGCTTGACCTCATCAGGTAATCGATCAACGATGGCATCTTCACCAATGGCGCGAAGCAGTTCGATCACCAGTGCCTCTTGCCCACGCAATGATCCATCTTCGCATTTCAGAGCAAAACCGATCTCTCGGTCAGCAATGGCTCCAAGATACACACCCTCAGCACCCATTTTGACCTGTAATCGACCCAGGCCCGCTTCTAGCAACATGGTGTCGAGTCGTTCTGAACCTGCGACCATAAAGGGCGCATTGGCTTGTGCGGTCCTGAGGCGAGTTGCTGCTTGATTGATCGCATCGGAGAAATACCCGGCTCCCAGTTTGGCAAATCCTAAGGCCATCACATCCAGAGGTAATGCATAAGTTGGAACCGAACAACCATCGGATGCATAGGGCAGTGTGTTGGCATCAACTCCAAAGATCGTCGTCATGTGCTCGCGGATTCTCACCTGTAGCGGATGGTGATAGTCGGTATAGCCATCCGTGGGCCATCCGAGGTGCGCACAGACAGCAAGCATCCCGGTATGTTTACCCGAACAGCAGTGATGCAGTTGCGTCGCCGTCAGATGATCATGACTTAATTGCAGGCGAACCGGTTCGGTGAAGGGCAGTGTGACTCCGCACTCAAGATCGTCGGTGTTCAATCCTAATTGGGTCAGCCACTGTTCCACCAGAGTGACATGCTCATGCTCACCATTGTGAGACGCGCAGGCGACCGCCAAATGCGCATCATCCAAGCCAAACGCATCGGCAGCTCCGCTTAATACCAGTTCGAGTCCTTGGATCCATTTAGCAGCCGATCGTGGAAAAGTCTCCCGATGTAAATCCCCAAAGGATAACAAGGGTTGTCCATTCGCTGAGAGGACAACACCATGGCCGATCGATGTACTTTCTACGCAATCTCCGCGTGTGATTTCAACAATCCAAGGATTCATGTGATGTCCAATAGTGAAGTGAGCGTTAAGAATTGCCGAAGACTGAGGTCAACGCAAGCGACTTTGCCGGCTAAAGCTTGGTCGTAAAAATTCCATCTGATCCGATCGGATTCTGTGCGAATTAATCAGCGCCAAGTATTCCGCGTGATTGGGTGTATAAGGCAGCGCCAACAGTTCCAAATGGGTGTCATCAAGCAGTTTATTTCCCTTGAACTGATTGCAGCGACGGCATGCAGAGACCACATTCATCCAGTGATCTTTACCGCCTTTGGACAGAGGAATGACATGATCACGGGTCAAAAGCCGTTCTTCGAATGATTTTCCACAATATAGACAGAGATGTTGGTCGCGACGAAAAAGAGAGGTGTTGGTGAGGTTCGGGATTCGGCTTGCAAGGTCAAAGACACGACCTTCGCAAGCCATGATCGAGTGCAAAACCAGCCTCGACTGCTCGCCGGTTTGTCTCGATCGTCCACCGCGGACCGTCATGCAGGGAGAGCCAAGCGTCCAGGCCACCATTCCTCGTGCCTGTAGGGTCACCGCATCTTCCCAGTTCAGCCATTCAACCGGGGAACCGGCGATGTTTAAACGCAAGATACGTTCGTGCATCAGTTCTCCTTAACGGAAAAGCTACATGGTTTTTATGACAATTCAACCCTCATCGAGAGATCGATTGCACGAATGTCTTTGGTCAGGGTGCCAAGCGAGATTCGATCAACTCCGGAAAGCCCGATTTCTCTCAAGTTCTCCTCGGTGATGCCCCCGGATGCTTCGAATTCGATATGGTCGCAGTGGGCCGCCGATCGACGGCTTAACGCTTGTTGCAATGCCTGAGTGTCGAAGTTATCTAGCATGATGATATCGGGCTGTGCCGCCAGTGCTTCATCAAGCTCTTCAAAGGTTTCTACTTCAACTTGCACTTTCACATTTGGATGCAATCGTCGCGCCGTTTGGATGGCTTGAGTGATGCTTCCAGAGGCTGCGATATGGTTCTCCTTAATCAAAATTTGATCAAAGAGACCAATGCGATGGTTCTCACCACCACCGACTTTCACTGCATATTTTTGTGCATCGCGAAGCCCAGGAAGGGTCTTTCGTGTATCAAACAGTTTGGCCGATGTGCCGTCCAGCAATTGCGCGAGTTGATGCGTTCGAGTCGCCACAGCAGACAGCAATTGAATGAAGTTCAAAGCCGTTCGCTCCGCCGTTAATAAGGCCCTCGCGGGGCCTTCGAAGATGGCCAGTTGGCTACCGGCGTTGATTGCATCACCTTCGTTCACAAGCCATGTAATCACGACTCTTGGATCGATTTGAGCAAAGGTTTCTGTGGCATAAGGCAGGCCAGCAACAACCATGGCCTCGCGGGTCATCAGTACAGCACGGCCAGTCTGCGTTGCAGAGATGAGATCAGCGGTGACATCACCGGATCGAATATCTTCTTGCAAGGCTCGGCTGACATCGGCAGGTAGGGTTCTTGGGGTTGAATGCATCAGGGCATACCCAACGGCCGGCCACCATCTAAAGGCAATACGGTGCCTGTGGTGTAATGGTTGGATTGCAGATAACAAATCGCTTCAATTGCGACTTCAAATCCAGGAACCCGCTTTAGTGCACTCTTTGCAATCGCTCGTTCACGGTAAAGCGCATCGTCATCATCACGGAACTCCAATAGCGCGGGACATAACGCATTCACACGGATATCAGGCGCGTATTTTTTGGCTTGGCTTTTTGTCAGATTCAGCAGCGCACTCTTCGACGCCGCATACGCCATATGTTTGTCACTCCCTCGATTCGCGACATGATCTGACACATTCACAATCGAGGGGTTGTGTGCTTGGAGCAGCGCCTGGTGAAGGGCATCACTGAAAACCATCGGCGCACCAACATGAATCCGCATCATGAGGGCTAAATTCTCGAGATCATGATGGCCACCTGGATCTGCGAACCAGCTGGATGCGTTGTGGACGATCGATTGAAGCCGTTGACATCGTTCTTTCAGCAGTTCAGATGCCTGGTAGACCCCGTCATCCGTTGAAAAATCAGCGCGAATACAGACCGCGCCGGCCGCCGTGAGCTGGCCGACTTCGGGCCGTTCTGTGCGGTAGGTGAGCACCACTGGTTGATCATTGTTCAAATAATGCATCGCGAGCGCAAAACCTAAGCGGGTCGCGCCACCTGTGATTAATATCGGGTCAGTCATGCTGTGAGGTTATCCGGCCGTATCGGGTCTTCCATTTGAAAGAAGGCGTGGGAAAGTTGCAAGGGGGATGGCCAATAATTGCGTTCACGACGCCAATAATGCTCGGCTTCCTTGCACAGTGCATCAAATGCTTGATTGTAGGGATGATGCGGATCCATCGGATCACCATCGGTCATCTGATCGATTCCGAGCTCGTGCTGGCGTCTTTGAAACCAAGACAGTAGCACCTGATATTCGCGCGCATGACGAGCGGTATTTTCCGGTTCAGTGATGATGGTGTACATCAAAGCGCGTTCAATTTTGGACCAAGCGGAATTCGAGTCACCGAATCGGTCATCCAGCTGTCTGCGTGATCACCACTGGTTTGTTTGGATAATGACCAGAGAAAACCGGCTGCCTCTCCATTGGAGCTGATCACGATCAGTGGAATGGAGGCACTGTGCGTCCCTGCATATTCAGGCTCGCCTAACGTTCTGCTGGTGTGATTAATTAATGGCTCATAGGTCGGCTGTTTCACGATTGCTTTAAAGTGCCAAAAAGGTCCTGTCGATCGTTTGTTCGCAGGACTTGCAAAAACAAATGCTTGTTGAAGGCCGGCATCGGGAGTTGGAGAATCATTCTTCGCCATACTTCCTAAGACGATTTCAACAACGTCACTGGGTGAAAAATCGGGTGAGGGTGTTTTGTCAAAACTCCAACTCAACGATGACATACCAAGGGTAAGAAATACTAACCAACGCATGATCGACCTCCTGGGTTTTTTTTATGACATGGGGGTTAAATATAGGGAGGCAATACCTCATTGCCGACGATTGCATAACAGGAGGCTTCTCTGGGTTGAAAGCGAGGTCCACCCGAGAACGCCGTAAATGCAGGCAACAACAATAACCGTTGATCGGTCACCGCAAAGCAGGCGCAGACTAAATGATCTGCCGCAGTCTTGAATTCAATTTGTGGATGCACATGTCCTGCAATCCGTGCTTGGGATCCGTGATCTGGATGATGCGCAAGCTCGATGCCCTGCCAGAGTGTTGGTTCGGGATGGATGTGAAAGCCAAGCGCGGTCGCAAACGGGTGCGCGTTGCGATCATGGTTTCCAAGAATCACATGAAATTGCACCTTCAGTCCGCTCAATTGATTTGTCCACCGATCCATTTGAGCGTCAGTGATGGATGGCGGGTGATGAAACAAATCGCCAAGAATCCATACCGAGGTTGCATTGGTTTCGGTGATGGCGTTTGACAACCGGTTGAGATCATCTGTCTCACCACCATCGGGAACAGGAATGCCGGATTGCCGAAAATGTGCACCTTTGCCCAGATGGAGATCGCTTAACAACAAGGTGCTGCTGTCTGGGTGCCATAGCGTCCGATCTGCGCGAGCTGAAAATCGCTGTGCTCCAAACTCAATGATTTGCATGGAAGTTCCTCGTTAAACGGGCCATCCGTTCGGCAACACTTTCAGTGGATAAGCGCGCGCTTAATCGGTCAATCACCAGTGGAAGCGCAAGTGGTGAGGGTTGCGCGATGACTTTGATCGAGAGTGGTTTTCGGGATAACTCGTGAAGTGTTTGATGTAGTCGATCAATATCAAATTCGTCGCGAAGGACATCCTGTTTGGCTTGATTGAGCAACACATGCTCGGGATCGTATTGATGGAGTACGTCATACAATAGCCCTGCTGAGGATTGCAGCATACGAAGTGATTTTTGACGGCCAGGATAGCCTTCGAAAATCAGACCAGAGATGCGAGCGGTGGCTCGGAACTGTCGTCGAACCAATTCTGACAAGTTCAGCGCTTTTTCGAGATCGTTTGTGAGATGCTCAGGAGAGACGATCGAGGACCAATGGGCTTGGCAGTGATCGAGTGGTTCAGATTCTGGACTCAGCACTTCAATACCGTAGTCATTCACAGTGACTGTCAGCGTCGCTGGGATCCTCTCGGCAACTCGTGCCGCAATGAGTGGTCCCAGTGCTTGATGAACCAACCAACCAGCGAAGGGATAAAAGCACAGATGGAATCCATCTCGGGTTTTAAACTGCTCTGCCATTGTGGCCTCAAGCCGTGGGCAATGACTGATGTGCGACTGGATAGTTGAGGTCTCTTCAAGCGCTTGTTTCAACCACTGACGATTCAGAATCCGTTCAGATAAGGGGCGTTGTCGTTGGAAATCAGCGGAGACTCGGGTGGCCAAGGTTTCTGATAACGGTAATCGTCCACCGGTCCATCGCGGGATTTCGCTGACTTTTCCGCGCCCGGCTGGTTTGACGATGAGTTCACCATCAGCCAATCGCAGCATTTCCAGCCGTTTGCCTGAGAAGCGGAAAATATCACCAGACCGCAGTCGACCGGCAAAGGACTCTTCCACCTCTCCAAGGTAACCACCGCGGCGCATTTTCACGCGGACATGGGCATGCGAAACGATGGTGCCGATACTCATTCGATGGCGTCGGGCTGTTTGCTGGGACACCAATAAAAAATAGCCATCGTCGCGTTGTTCAAGACGCCGATATTCGGGATATTCTTTGAGTGATTCAGAGCCTTTGACAAGCACTGTGAGTAATCGATTAAAGGTGTCCTCTGAGAGATCTCGATAAGCCCAGGATGCCTGAATCTCAGGGAACATCGCGTCGGGGTGCCATGGTGCTTGTAAGGCCATGGTGACCAGATGCTGGATCAGCACATCAAGACAGTGTTCCGGTGGTCGAATCGGCTCTAAAGACTGATGATCTAGGGCATCGGCAAGGGCGGCGTATTCGTTAAGATGCAGCCTGTTGGTTGGTACCAGCAAGACATCCGTGCCTGCTCCTGGTCGATGACTTGCGCGGCCAGCGCGCTGGATGAGCCGACTGACCGAACGGGGCGAGCCGACCTGGATGATGCGTTCGACAGATTGGAAGTCGACACCAAGATCCAACGCACTGGTGGCGACTACACAATCAATTTCGCCGGTTTTGAGCTGTGCTTCGACCAGTTGTCGGGACTCTGAAGCGAGCGATCCGTGATGCAATGCGATGGACAGATCCATGCGAACAATGCTGAGCGCCTGAAACCATTGCTCAGCTTGGTTCCGCGTGTTGGTAAATAGTAGGGTCGTTTGGCCTTTCACGAGGTGTTGACTGACCGGTTTGAGGAGACTTAATCCAAGATGCCCAGCCCAGGGCAGTCGAGCATCTTCGCCAGATTCAGCAATACTGAGAGTGACCACGCGATTGATATCGGCTTGAGTCAGTTCACCGTCGACTCCCATCGGCAAGAGCACCTCAAGGGCTGCTTTCGGGTCTTTTAGGGTGGCGGAGACGCCAGTGATGGTGACATCAGCGCTGAAGCGTCGGAGGCGTTGCAAACATAAGCTCATTTGAACGCCGCGTTTGGATGCCATGAGATCGTGCCATTCATCGACGACGACCGATTCCAAGGAGGCAAAAAGCGCCTGAGATTTAGGTGACGATAAAATGACCGACAATGACTCGGGGGTTGTCATCAAAATCTGTGGAGGTTGTCGAAACAGACTCGCTCGATCTTTGGCTGATGTATCTCCGTTTCGTGAAAGTACCCGAACCTTACTGTCGACCAATGGATCTTTCAGCGCCAGTTCGAGATCTTTCGTCATCGCCCGGAGCGGCGTGACGTACAAAAGTCGGACTCCCTCTGCCTGAGGGTTCGCCAGGAGTTTTTCGATCATGGCGCCGGTTGCGGCAAGTGTTTTTCCAGACCCTGTTGGGCATTGGATCAACTGATGGACTCCGTTGGCTGTTCGTTCCCATGCCAGTAGCTGAAAGGCAAAGGGTTCAAATCCCTTGCTGCGAAAGTAAGCATGGAGACGATCAAAGGGCATGGTGATTCGTCATCAGTGCGTGAAAATGTGCCAATCCATCTGCGTCCTTGGGTCCCACATCCTGCCGCCAGCGTAAAATCCGTGGAAACCGAAGCGCGATTCCACTTTTATGTCGGGTGGAGGCGGCAATGCCCTCGAATCCAATTTCAAAGACCTGTAATGGTTCGACTTGCCGTACGGGCCCGAATTTCTGAATGGTATGTTTTCTGATCCATTGATCCATGGCTTTCAGCTCAACATCCGTCAACCCCGAATACGCCTTCGCAACAGGGACCAGTTCATCCTGATCATTCCAGCACGCGAGTGTGTAATCGCTGTGCAGGTTTGCTCGACGTCCATGGCCCGCCTGCGCATAGATCAAGACGCAATCGGCAGTCATGGGGTCCAGTTTCCATTTCCACCAATATCCAGCTTTCCGTCCGGCTCCATAGGTGCTCTGTCGATCTTTAATCATGACGCCTTCGGCACCAAGGTCTCGTGCTGCCTCTCTCATCGCGGCAATCTCCGCAACGCGTTGTGGGCACAGTACAGGACTTTGCTGGATCGTGATGGTTTCCAGCACCGCTTTGCGTGCAGCCAGCGGCTGATCGCGCATGTCTTCGCCCTGAAAGCGCAAAAGATCATAGGCTTTAAAAAAAGCAGGGTGTGTGTTCAGAAGTGATTGTGTGATGCGTTTGCGGTTCAAACGGGTCTGCAGTTGATTGAAGCTCTGCAGTTGGCCAGGAGTTCCAGCGAGAATTTCGCCATCGAGGATCATGGGCGACGGCAGGGTGATTGCACTGTCAACGATGTCAGGGAATTGCTCAGTGATGTCCTGATCACCTCGAGACCACAGACGGATGGTTTGATCGGTTTTAATCAATTGAGCCCGAATGCCATCCCATTTGTATTCAACTAGCGTGTCTTGTGGATTGAGTGCGGCGATTTCCTCGTCTGTGATCGGATTGGCGAGCAAAAATGGCAGCGGTCTGGCATCCAGCTCGTTTTGTGTCACCGGTTCTTGCAGTCGTTGTAACCATTTGCGATCGGCGACGAACGGTCCCATCAATCGTTCTTCAATGACCGCCCGATCCATGTCGATAGCGCGTGCAATTGCCTCGTGGACCAGGCCTTTGCTGACTCCGACCCGAAAGCCACCGGATGACAGTTTGAGAAATAAAAACGCCTCATCCTTGGAGAACTCCTGAAGTTGCGCGAGAAGTGCATCGGCAAGAACTTCTGGTTTGAGGCCTGCGAGCGTGGTCTGGTGTTCAATCCATTGCTGGAGAATCGGAGCATTGGTTTGGGGTTTCGCCTGAGGATTGGCAAACAAAATGGCGAGCGTTTCTGACAGATCACCGACGGTTGCGTAACACTCTTCAAATAGCCACGGTGTCTCAACAAATGCTTGGTTGGCTGTGTACTTTAAAAGACTGGGTTTGAGTCGTTTTTTTTCCAGTCGACCGGTGAGTGCTTGAACTGCGATTGCGCTTTCAAGCACATCGGCATGACGAATAAATTCAATCAACGCATCCCGTTTTGCATTGATCGACTGACTGGTATCTAGCGCTTGAAACAAGCCGACAAAATTCATTGATCGACGCCTTCTTCAATTCCGAATGCGGTTTCTAAACGGTCTGCAGCAATATCGAGGTGCTCGTTGAGATACCGTGTTAACACTCGAGTTTCGCCATGTGTTGCGTACACCTGGGTGGCTTGGCTCTCCTGAACTGTCTGGATGAGACCATTCCAATCGGCATGATCGCTGACCACGAACCCTTGATGAATTGATGCGCGCCGCCGAACGCCACGGACTTGCATCCAACCGGAAGCCATTGCCAGCTCTGTCGGATGAAATCGTTTTAAAAACGAGGATCCCGCGACCTGCGGTGGGGCGATGACGAGATCGCTTGAGACGCCTCGATTGGTTTCGCTTGCACGCTCCCAGGGACAAAGATCGATCCCTTGCTGCTCATAGAGACGATTTAAGGTGGCGACTGCCCCATGGACTTTCACCGAGCGATCTGAGCGACGCTGAATTTCCGCCATCATGCGTTGGGCTTTGCCTAATGAGTAGCAGAGAAGAACCGGGGTACGCTGATGGCGGACATGATGATCCCACCATGCGAATAATTGATCCATGGTCTGATCCATGGACGGCCAGCGATAGATGGGCAGTGCAAAGGTCGCCTCCGTGATTAAAACGTCACAGGGCACAGGCTCAAAGGCTTTGCAGGTTGGATCAGGGTCTCGTTTGTAGTCACCGGTAATGACCCACACCGAATCCCCATCATCAAGACGGATTTGCGCTGATCCAAGAACATGGCCGGCGGGATGGAAGCTGATTTGAACGTCCCCACGTGTGAACGAGTCGCCGTAGGCATGGGGAGTGATCTGTTGGTCACCGAGTCGCTGCTTGAGTAACCCCTCGCCGCCAAGCGCACAGTGATAGTCCTTCGACCCCGCGCGCGCATGATCAGCATGCGCATGGGTGATTAATGCACAATCGACTGATCGCCAGGGATCGATATGTGCTTGTGCCTTTGGGCAATACAGTCCTTCAGGGGTCCTGATCACCAAAGGGTCACGGTGACGGCTTTTTTTCGATACCATGGTGTCTTAATTACGTGATGAAGCGAATAAACGCCCCATGTTCAGACCATTCCATGTCGTTGTTGTCGTCCTGATCGCACTCAGTATTACTGAAGTTGCGTCTGCGCGCGAGAAAACTGGATTGGTTTTATCTGGTGGCGGTGCACGTGGTTTTGCGCATGTCGCTGTCCTTGAAGCACTGGAAGCGAACCAGGTGCAAATCGATTACATTGCCGGAACATCCATGGGTGCCGTGGTGGGTGCTCTGTATGCGTCTGGCTTAAGTGCTGATCAAGTTCGCGAGAAGCTCTTCTCTGTGGACTGGGACTCAACCCTTCGTGATGTCACCGATCGCAATGAACGAAGCTTCCGGAACAAGAGCTTTGAGGGGCGAAACTTTTTAGGTCTGGATTTGGGTGTGGCACCTGGAGATGTGCGTTTACCACTTGCCGCGCTGCGCGGACAAAAACTCGCCCTTGCCCTGAATGAACTGACACTGGAAACCGCCACGGTGTCTGACTTCGATGAACTCCAGATTCCTTTTCGGGCGATGGCGACTGACTTGGCGACAGGCGATGCCGTGGTCTTGGATCGAGGATCGTTAGCGACTGCGTTGAGAGCATCGATGGCAGTCCCTGTGGTGTATTCGCCGGTGGAAATCGATGATCGTCTTTATGTTGACGGCGGTGTTGCGAATAACCTTCCGGTCGATGTTGCACGTGATATGGGCGCCGACAGGGTCATTGTGGTCGATACTTCATCACTGCGGTACTCCACCAACGAATTAACCTCTGTTGTCACAGTCGTTGATCAGTTGACGAATTTATTGACTCGACGAAATACGGAAGCGCAACTGGAAACGCTGACCGAGCGTGATCTTCTGATCGAGATTTTTCCTGAGGGCATCGCGACGGCTGATTTCAACAAGGCTGACGATGCGTTGGCGATCGGACGAAAGTCATTGTCAGCCATGCCTGATATGTTTGCCCCATTTTCCATTGATCCTGAATCCTACCTCGCTTGGAATCAGCAGCGACTGAAACGCACCGATCCACCGACACTCGGATTTGTAGAGGTGATCAGCGACGCACCTCGTACTTCCAGTAAAACCATCGCAAACCGTTTAACGGTCCGGCCAGGTCAGCCGCTCGATAATGAGCGACTGAAATCTGATCTCGGAAAAATCTATGCATTGGAAACCATTGACCAGGTCGAAGTCTCGGTGCTGGAGAAAGAGGGCCAAGTTGGTTTGTCGCTCGAAACCAAGGAGAAAGATTGGGGTCCTGACTATTTGGATCTTGGCTTCACGCTCGAGGATAGCTTGGATGGGCGTGCTTCATACAATCTCAATGGGGTGATTCGTGCAACCAACATCAATCCCTTAGGTGGCGAGTGGCGAACGGAATTGACCTTGGGTGATAAGACCCGCGTGACATCAGAGCTGTATCAGCCGATCGACTATGGCTCGGATTGGTTCGCTTCAGCGATCATCGGTTTTGTCCGTGAAGATCGTGCGCTTTATGAAGAAGGGACATTGACCTCAACCTACTCGACCGAGACTCGCGAGTATGGATTTGATGCCGGTTATTCCTTAGACACACGTGGCGAGTTTCGAATCGGTTTCCGTCAAGCAGACACGAAAAATAACAAATTGTTAGGTACTGACTCCTTAAGTACCAAGGTGGATGATTCCCGTTATTTTGCCCGTGCTGGGTTTGATACCTTGGACTCGTTCGGCTTTCCAACGGAAGGAATTCGACTCTTAGGTGAGTATTCGATTTATGACGCCAAACTGGGCGCGACCCGTCAGTACGACGGGGTGACCTTGGATCTTTTGTATCCCTTCTATCACAACAAAGGGACAACTCTGGTTGGTCAGGGATATTTTGGATACCTGTTCGAGACTGCTGTGACAGATGTCACACCGCGGTACAGTTTGGGCGGCTTTACTCGTCTATCCGGTTACAGTCCGAATGAAATTTCTGGGCGTCACGCGGGTCTCTTATCCTTTATGGGCTATCAGCGATTAAATGAACGCGCAGTGTTCCCCATTGATCAGCCGTTGTTCATCGGATTTTCATTAGAAGCAGGTAACGTGTTTCAAGATCGCGATGAAATTCGTTGGGGTAACACATTATCCGGCGGGTCACTGTTTATCGGAGCGGACACCGCGGTTGGGCCGGGCTATCTGTCGTTCGGTCGAACTGAAGGGGGTCGGCAGTCCGTGACTTTGTCAGTGGGTCGTCCGTTTTCGGAGAGAGACTAATGCGTTTTGAACGACGGTTTGATTCACCAAAACCACCAGTTGAAGTGCTGCGATTGATTGCAGATTTTCGGCATCTGAAATCTTGGGATCCATCGGTTGAATCAGTGGAGCCACTGGATGAAGTATTCGGACAGGGGTCTCAGTATCAAGTTCGTGTCTTGTTTGCCGGTAATCCAATTGAGATGCGTTATACGGTAACGGCCTATGAACCGGGGGTCCGCGCAGTCTTAACCGGTATTGCGGACAAAGCCACTGCCATTGATACCATTGAAGTCAGATCCACCGATCAGGGAACCACGATTGATTACGTTGCAGAGATTCGCTTAGCGTTCCCCTACAATTGGATTGATCCGATCTTAGCCATTGGGTTCAAAAAAACAGTCGATCATGCCGTGGACGGGTTAAGACGGTTTCTTTCCGCGTAGGACCGCTTTTCCAACCAGTGTCTGGAACCAGCTGTCCGGCAGAATTTTTCTCAACAAGAGCAGTGATCCACTGTGCTTGCCCGCGTGATAGCGTAATTGTCTTCGCTGATCGAACAGGGCATTGACGACCACCTTGGCAACCTCGCTCGGCGGTGTGGCCGTTTGACCTTCTTTCATGGACGTTGCCAGCCATGATAATCCGTCTTGATGATAGGGACTTTCCTCCCCAGACGTTTGCATCCCATGCGTTGCAAATTGTGTCTGGGTAAAGCCAGGTTCGATGATTTTGATTTGGATAGCCGAATCGAGGCACTCATACCACAGGGCCTCATACGAGGCTTCGAGCGCATGTTTCGTCGCGTTGTAATAGCCAAAGTACGGAAATGCCATTCGCCCCCCGATCGACGTATTGACCATCAAAACCCCTTGTCGGTGTGTCCTGAAATGCGCCATGGCTCGTTGTGTGATCGTCATGGTTGCGAAGTAATTCGCTTCAAATTGCTCGCGGATCGCTTCTTCTGAGGCTGATTCGATTGGAGCAATCAGGCCAAAACCCGCGTTATTAAAGACGCCGTCGATCGGAGTATCCCAAAGCGTGCTTTGGCAAAATTGGTGGACGCTGGCTTGCGAGCCGAGGTCGAGTTGGTGCCATTCAATCTGCGCGGATGCGGTTTGTTGGTGACGCGAGGTCGCGATCACCGAGTGGCCTTCTGCAATGAGTTGCGTAACGACCGCCTGACCAATCCCGGCCGTCCCCCCAGTCACTAGAATCCGAGCCATGCTTAGATTCCGCAGTGGCCGAGGCCGCGTTTATCCAAATAATCCTGATGATAATCTTCAGCGATCCAGAATTGGTCAGAAGTCTCGAGGGTCGTTGCAATGGGTTGGCTGTAATGCCCGGATTGGTTGAGTTGGCTGATTTTCTCTTCGGCCTCGGTCTGCTGTGCCGTAGTTTGAGGAAAGATCGCCGAGCGATATTGGGTGCCGATATCAGGCCCTTGTCGATTCACTTGCGTCGGATCGTGCCATTCAAAGAAACAAGATAAGAGCGTCGTAAAGTCGATTTTGTCGGGATCATAAACAACCTCGACCACTTCAGCGTGCCCGGTTCGTCCTGTACAGACTGACCGATAGTCCGGTGAGTCCATCACTCCACCCATATACCCAACAGCTGTCTGACTGACACCAGGCAACCGTGAAAAGCGTTGCTGAACACCCCAGAAGCATCCTGCTGCAAAATACGCTTTCACCATGTTGTCACCTCAGTTGGCTCGGCTCACCGACAAATCCGCAAGTCCCATCAATCCCTCCTTGTACACTGAGTCAGGGAGTTGCTGGATCGCTTGCTTGGCCTTGTGGACAGCAGCAAACGCTCGCTCTCTGGTATAAGTAAGTCCGCTTGTCCTGGTTACAATCTCTGCAACATCAGAAAATCGATCGCGATCGCCGAACGTGATGGCTTGGGTGATCGTGGCTACTTCAGCTTCAGTGGCCTCAGTCAGTGCCTTAATCACGGGAAGTGTGCATTTGCCATCGGCTAAATCGTCGCCTAAGTGTTTTCCAAGACTGTCGGCATCACCGGCATAATCTAAGTAATCATCAATCAGTTGGAAGGCGAAGCCAAGTTCAAGGCCGTAGGTTTTCAGTGCATTCACAACTGCTTCGGTTTGGTTAGTGGCTAAGCCTGCACAACCAGCGGCGGCCTCAAAGAGGACAGCAGTCTTACGTGTGATGACTTGATCATATTCATACTCCGATACATCAGCGCGATGCTGATTTTTGAGCTGCCACACTTCACCTTCGGAAATTTGGTTGGTGGTGTCGGCTAATAATTTCAAAATATCGAGTCGGCCGACTGAGACCATCATTTGAAATGCCCGTGAGTACACAAAGTCACCTACCAAGATGCTCGCACTGTTCCCGAACGCGGCATTGGCACTTGGTTGCCCTCGCCGAGCTTCTGAACTGTCAACGACGTCGTCATGAAAAAGGGTGGCGGTATGCAGGCATTCAATCGAGGCCGCAAGTGGAATATGGTGCTGGTTATCAGTATTCAGGGCTCGGGCCGCCATCAACGTGACCAAGGGGCGGACGCGTTTACCGCCAGACTGAATCAGGTATTGGCTAACTTCCTCGATGAAATCGATCTCAGATCCCAACTGTGAGATCAGAAGTTCGTTTAATGCATCAAAATCAGGTCGGATGAGGTCGATCAGTTGGTCGGCAGTCGGCATGTATTCGTCCGGTATCAGTGAAGGCTGTATTCTAACGATTATTCAGTTGAGAAAAAGCGAAAATAAGGCTTGTCTTCTGTAGAGGAACTCCCTATTATTACGCGCCTTTCGGGTGGCATTGCCACCGAATTTTGAAAACGGAGTTAGAACATGTACGCGGTCATTGAAACAGGCGGTAAACAGCATCGCGTTGTTGAAGGCGAGCTCATCAAGGTCGAGAAAATCGAAGCCGAGACCGGTTCGACCATCGATTTTGATCGTGTACTGATGGTTGGAGAAGGCGAGTCAATCAAAGTAGGCACACCTGTCGTAGACGGTGCAAAAGTGTCTGCAGAAGTGATTCAGCACGGCCGTGGCGAGAAAGTGACAATTGTGAAGTTTAAGCGTCGCAAGCATCACATGAAGCGCCAAGGACACCGTCAGTGGTTTACTGAAATTAAGATCACAACGATCAACGGATAAGGCAGGAGACGGAAATGGCTCACAAGAAAGCTGGTGGTAGTACCCGTAACGGCCGCGATTCGGAAAGTAAGCGCCTTGGCGTGAAGAAGTTTGGCGGTCAACAAGTTGTCGCTGGTAACATCTTAGTACGTCAGCGTGGAACGCAGTTTCACCCGGGCGATAACGTCGGATGTGGCACAGACTATACGCTCTTCGCAAAATCTGATGGCGAAGTGAAGTTTGAAGTGAAGGGGCCGCATAAGCGCCGCTTCGTAAGTGTTGTCGCTTCTGCTTAAGCAGAACACACACTGATCGAAAAGCCCCGCTTGTGCGGGGCTTTTGCGTTTTGGACGATCGATGAAATTTGTAGATGAAGCACTAATCACAGTGGAAGCCGGAAATGGGGGCGCAGGTTGCCTCAGTTTTCGTCGTGAAAAATACATTCCTAAAGGCGGTCCGGATGGCGGCGATGGCGGTCATGGCGGCTCGGTGATTTTGATGGCGGATGAAAATCTCAATACGCTGATCGATTATCGATTCCAGCCTCGTTATCGAGCTGACAATGGACGGCCTGGTGCTGGACGGAATAAAACCGGTGCCGGTGGAAGCGATTTGGTGCTGAAAGTCCCTGTAGGAACGGCCATCTACAATGATGAAACCAATACCTTAGTCGGTGAGGTGGTCGCTGATGGCGATGTGATGACGGTTGCCGAGGGTGGTCGTGGCGGTTTGGGGAATACCCGGTTCAAATCCTCCACCAATCGCGCACCACGCCGCACCACGCCCGGTACTCCTGGTGAGGCATACAAGCTGCGCCTTGAGCTGCGTTTGCTGGCTGACGTGGGTTTGGTTGGCCTGCCCAATGCTGGGAAGTCGACCTTGATCAGTCAATTATCAGCAGCGAAGCCGAAGATCGCCGATTATCCATTTACAACACTGGTTCCTCAACTGGGTGTCGTGTCATTGGCGCCACACCGGAATTTTGTCATCGCGGACATCCCAGGCCTCATTTCTGGCGCCGCCGAGGGTGCTGGGCTGGGAACGCGATTTTTAAAGCATCTGACACGCACTCGAATTTTATTGCATCTAGTGGATGTGGCCCCGATCGATGAGAAAGATCCGGTTGACGTGGTTGAGACCATTGCCGATGAGCTTGAACAATTCAGCCCATCATTGGCAGCACGAGAACGTTGGCTGATTTTAAATAAGGTGGATTTAGTGAATGCTGATGAGCGTGATGCGTTCATTGATGCACTGAAAGAAGCCTTTAACTGGCCACACCCTGTACATGTGATTTCAGGTGTAACAGGGGATGGCTGCGAACTACTGGCCTACAATCTGATGACGCGACTCGAAGAGTTAGCGATCGAGCGGCGAGAAGATCCAGATGTGGAAGCTGCAGAGCGTGCTTGGCTTGATCAAATGGCTGAAGAGGCTCATGAGCGTATTGCGGAGCTTCGAGAAGTCCGTCGTGCGCAGCGAAAAGGGATCGATCTTGAGCCGGAGGACGATGACGATGACGATGAGCACGAAATGGAGGTCATTGTAGTTCGTGACTGAGCGGATCAAACTGAAAACCAGTCAGCGTTGGGTCGTTAAAATTGGCAGTGCTCTACTGACCAATGATGGCGCGGGACTGGACTTGCAACGAATGCAGTCTTGGGTCAAGCAAATGTCGGCACTCATCGAGGATGGTGTGGAGTTGTGTCTGGTGTCTTCTGGAGCCATTGCTGTCGGCCTGAGAATTTTAAAGATTGATCAGCGTCCCGATGAGTTACCTTTACTGCAGGCTGCTGCGGCGATCGGTCAAATGGGTTTGGTCCAAGCCTGGCAGAGCTGCTTTTCCGCGTGTGGACATGAAACTGCTCAGGTGTTGCTTACGCACGAAGATCTTGCCGATCGAAAACGTTATCTCAATGCCCGCGATACCCTCAAAACTCTCAATTCCTTCGGTGTCATTCCGGTTGTGAATGAAAACGATACCGTTGCCACCGATGAGATTCGCTTTGGCGATAATGATTCCTTAGGCGCTCTCGCGACGAATCTGCTTGAAGCCGATGTCCTTGTGATCTTGACGGATCAGGATGGATTTTTTGATCAAGACCCTCGTTTTCATTCCGATGCTGTGTTGATCCCGGAAGCCCGTGCATTGGATGATGGTTTGTTGGCAATGGCTGGGAAAAATGGCGGTGTACTGGGAAGTGGTGGCATGTACACCAAGATTGTCGCTGCGCAACAGGCCGCACGATCCGGCGCCATGACGGTGATTGCGAACGGTCGAGTGGAGCATGTGCTTGAGCGCATCCGCACAGGACAACCTGTTGGGTCTTTACTCTACCCTGATCTCAAACCACAGGCGGCACGAAAACGGTGGTTGGCTTCACACAAACAAACGCGTGGAGTGTTGGTGGTCGATGCGGGAGCAGTTGTGGCCTTAAAAGCCAATGGACGGAGTCTGTTACCTGTTGGGGTGACGGCCGTTAAGGGCTCATTTGAGCGCGGTGACATTGTTGCGATTGAAACGGTCAATGGCGAGCGCGTCGCGACAGGGCTTGTCAATTATGGATCAAAACAAGCAATTGAGATGTTCGGAAAAACAACCAAGCAACTGAAAGAGCATCAGTTGCTATTGGAAGGTGATGCGCTGGTGCATCGAGACAATATGGCACTGGTTTGACCCAGCGCCTATGTGTCGATTAAGACGCGATCGCTTTGATTCTCGCGTTCAGACGGCTCTTGATACGAGCACACTTGTTCTTTTTGTAGATGCCTTTAGTGACCATCCCATCAAGAATTGGTGTCGCCGCGCGGAGAGCATCCGTTGCAGCTTGTGCTTCACCAGCGGCAATGGCTGCCAGTGTTTTCTTCACATAGGTACGAGCCCGTGAACGCAGGCTGGCGTTATGATTACGACGGACATCTGCTTGCTTGGCGCGCTTACGCGCTTGGGGACTATTTGCCACCGGGGTTGCTCCCTTACACTAAACTTCGAAATAGTTGAAATAACTAGAAAATCAAGGCGGCGGAATTTACCGAATATGGAACCTCAGGTCAAGGATAGTAGAACGTGACGACAGAAAAGATGGTTCGATCGGGGGTCACGGTCGGTGGATGGACCCTTGGATCCCGGGTGCTTGGCCTTGTGCGCGACATCGTATTGGCCAATGCGGTCGGCGCCTCCTCTGGAGCGGATGCGTTTTTTGTCGCCTTTAAGATTCCGAACTTTCTCCGCCGTCTATTTGGAGAAGGGGCGTTTGCACAGGCATTTGTTCCGGTGTTTTCAGAGACTCGGGAAAAAGAAGGTGAGGCCTCGGTCCAGCGATTGATCAATCAAGTGGCCGGGCGTTTTGGTTTGATTCTCATCGCGATCAGTGTGTTGGGTGTGTTATTGGCCCCTTGGATTGCGATGCTGTTTGCTCCGGGGTTTTCTGATGATCCAGGCAAACTGGCTCTGACAGCGGATTTGTTGCGCTGGACCTTCCCCTATTTAGGATTTATTTGTTTTGTTGCGTTTGCAGGCGGGATTTTAAATAGTGTCGGCCGGTTTGCCGTCCCCGCGGCTACACCGATATTTTTGAATCTTTCATTAATCGGGAGTGCACTGTTTCTGGCGCCTCTGCTCTCGCCATCTGTGATGGGGCTTGCCATTGGAGTTGCGATTGCTGGTCTCGTGCAACTGGTCATTCAAATCCCACCATTGATGGCCGCGGGCTTATTACCAAAACCATCCTTACGTGATGATCATCCTGGCGTATCAAAAATTCTGAAATTAATGGTGCCGGCGCTCTTTGGTGTGTCGGTGAGTCAAATCAATTTGTTGCTCGACACGGTGCTTGCTTCGCTCTTGGTCTCCGGGTCGGTGTCTTGGCTTTACTACTCCGATCGATTGATGGAGCTGCCCTTGGGTGTGATTGCAATTGCGGTATCGACAGTCATCCTGCCAAAGTTGTCTCGAGAATTTGCACAAGAAGATCGACAGGCTTCGCGGCAGACGCAGAGTTGGGCGATTTGGGTGGTGATGGTGCTTGGGCTGCCTTGTGCGGCTGCGTTGGCAGTCTTTGGCGAATTGATTCTGGCGACTTTGTTTCAGTATGGAGCCATGGCGGTATCTGATATTGAAGCGTCGGCACTGTCACTCATGGCGTATGCGGCCGGTTTGCCAGCGTTTATGATGATTAAAGTGTTAGCGCCCCATTATTTTGCGCATCAGGACACTAAAACACCGGTGAAAATTGGTTTGATCGCGATGACAGCAAATATGGTGTTTAACCTCATTCTGGTGTGGTCACTGGATCATGTGGGCTTGGCGCTTGCGACTTCATTATCAGCCTGGCTGAACGCTGCGTTACTGCTGAGAGGCCTCAATCAGCGAGGCTGGTATCGGGTCGACCGCCTGCCATGGCGGTCCATGGTGCAGCTCTGCATCGCATTAGTTGTCATGGTGCAAATCGCCTGGCTGGCGCCGTCTGCAGCAGCGTTAGTGAGTCATTCGGTAGTCGAGCGCGTTGTCTGGACAGCGGTTTTATTGAGTGGATCAGGACTTTTGTATTTGATCACGTTAAGGCTGACCGGGATCCGCTATACTTCTCTGCTTGTTCCGCCATCCGCTCGATAAAGTAATGCAGTTTCTCTTCGGTCGACATGTTCAGTTTCGATCACCGCATGTTTTGACCATCGGTAATTTTGATGGCGTCCATGTGGGGCATCAACGTGTCATTTCCCAAGCGCAAGACCTTGCGAAACGGCTTGGCTTACCCTTAACAGTCCTGCTGTTTGAGCCACAACCAAAAGAATTTTTCGCAGAGAACAATGGATCAGAAGCGCCGGCACGATTGATGAGCTTGCGGACCAAGGTTGATGCCCTGAAGGCTTTGGGTGTCGATGTGATTTGGTGCCTCAAATTTTCTGATGTGCGTCCAATGACCGCGGAATCTTTCGTTCGCGATTTGGTCGTCGATAAACAGGTCGCACACATGGTCGTGGGTGACGATTTTCGCTTTGGCTGCGATCGACAAGGGGATTTTTCCTATTTGATCCAGCAGGGTGCGCAACTTGGCTTTTCCATTGAGCAATCAGCCACACATCGTGTTGAGGGGTCTCGGATTTCATCGTCGCGCATTCGTCATTTGCTGAAGTCTCATGATTTTGATGGGGCTCAACGATTACTCGGCCGACCCTATGCCCTCTGTGGCCGAGTCATTTACGGTCAACAATTGGGGCGGAAAATTGGGTTCCCGACTGCTAACATAGCGTTATCAAATTCGCCGCCTGTTCGCGGGGTCTTTGGGTGCACTGTGACGCTGCCAGACGAACAGGTCGTTGGGGGGGTTGCGAACATTGGTTCGCGACCAACGGTTTCCGGCCAACAGGTCAGACTTGAAGTGCATTTGCATGCGTTCACTGGGGAGTTGTATGGTCAGATGCTGACCGTGACTCCACGGGTATTTATTCGCGCTGAGCAAAAGTTCGACAGCCTTGAAGCGTTGACCGAGCAAATTCGGATCGATAACGACATGGCTCGGCAATTGCTCGGCTCATTAACTGGATTTGAAACTGAATGACTGATTACAAACAGACACTGAATCTTCCTGAGACTGAGTTCCCGATGCGTGGGAATTTGGCAAAGCGTGAGCCAGACATGCTGGCATCATGGATTGCCGCTGATTGGCATCAGCAGATTCGTGAAGTGCAGTCGAGCCGTGAACAGACGTTTATCTTGCATGACGGTCCTCCGTACGCAAATGGTGACATTCACATTGGTCATGCCGTCAACAAAGTATTGAAAGACATCATCGTCAAATCCAAAGGATTAGCAGGTTTCAACGCGCCCTATATCCCTGGTTGGGATTGCCACGGACTGCCGATTGAGCACAAAGTGGAAACCACCATCGGCAAGATTGGTGATCAGTTCAAATCAGCCAGTGAATTTCGAAATGCATGTCGCGAGTATGCAGCGACGCAGATTGAGCGTCAGAAAGTGGATTTTCAACGCCTGGGGATTCTCGGTGATTGGGATCATCCGTATTTGACTATGGACTACAAAATCGAAGCGGATATCGTTCGTTCACTCGGTCGGATCATTGAGAATGGTCATTTCCACCAAGGTGCAAAGCCGGTCTACTGGTGTATGGATTGTGAGAGTGCTTTGGCTGAAGCTGAAGTCGAGTATCAAGATCGAAAAACTTGGACTGTGGACGTCGCTTTCCCGATTGAAAACACGGAGCAGATAGAGAACGTCTTTGCTGTCTCGTCTGAGGTCGCCTCGAGAGCGGCGATGGCAATTTGGACAACCACACCTTGGACGTTGCCTGCGAACCAGTTTGTTGCGGTCAATGCTGAGCTGCCTTATGTGCTGGTCGAGTTTGACAAAGACGGTCATTGTTGGACATTGGTCTTGGCCGAAGGTCGTCTTGAAGCGCTATCTGAGCGCTATGGTGTCGAAGACTTCAAGATCCTCGGGAAAACCCTCGGTCACGCGTTAGCGGGTATTCAATGTGAGGCGCCCTGGGACGGGCGCATTGTCCCTGTCATGACCGGCGATCATGTCACGCTTGAGGCCGGGACAGGAGCGGTCCACTCAGCGCCAGCCTATGGTTTAGAGGATTTTCATGCGGCGAAATCATTGGATCTCGAGCTTCTGACGCCGGTTCGTGACGATGGAACCTTTGCTGACACTGTTTCTGTCGTTGCCGGGCTGCATGTCGAGAAGGCGGGTCCTGTGATCGCGGAGTATTTGGCGGAGAAGGGCCGATTGGTTCACAAAGCTCGCCTTGAGCATTCCTACCCACATTGTTGGCGTCACAAAACGCCGGTGATTTATCGCGCGACCCCGCAGTGGTTTATTCGCATGCAAGGCGAGGGTCTTTTAGAGACAGCTCGGCAGGAAGTTGAAACCAGCATCCAGTTTACTCCGACTTGGGGCAAGAATCGGTTAGCAGCAATGCTGGAAGATCGTCCAGACTGGTGTATCTCTCGTCAGCGAAATTGGGGTGTGCCGATCACCGTGTTTGTGCACCAAGAAACCAGTCAGCTTCACCCGGATACCCAACAGTTATTCGAGACGATCGCGCAGCGGATCGAACAAGGTGGAATCAACGCGTGGTTTGATCTGGATCCTGCTGAATTGTTGGGGGAGGATGCAGCCGATTACCGAAAGGTCACCGATGTTCTGGATGTGTGGTTTGACTCAGGAACGACGCACGCCTCCGTGTTAGGTCGCCGGGAGGGATTACATTTTCCCGCAGATCTCTACTTAGAAGGGTCTGATCAGCATCGTGGTTGGTTCCAGTCATCGTTATTAACCTCGGTTGCGATTCACGGATGCGCGCCATACAAGGGCTTGCTCACGCATGGGTTCACTGTTGATCAAGACGGTCGAAAAATGTCGAAGTCACTTGGCAATGTGATTCCACCACAGGATGTAATGAACACTCTCGGTGCTGATATCTTACGTTTGTGGATTGCCTCGACAGATTTCACAAAAGAAATGACGGTGAGTCATGAAATTTTGAATCGGACCTCCGACACTTACCGACGGATCCGAAATACGGCTCGATTCCTGTTGGCGAATATGGCTGGATTTGACCCAGCCAACGATCAGGTAGCCAATGACGATCTGGTGTCCTTAGACGCTGAAATGATCCGGCGAACCACCGAGCTTGCGAGCAAAATTATGGGTCATTACGCACGGTATGAATTCTCGGAAGTCACTCAAGCCCTCCATCATTTCTGTGTTGATGACTTAGGCGGCTTCTATCTTGATATCGTCAAGGACCGTCAATACACGCTAAAACCTGACAGTCACGCGCGAAAGAGCTGTCAGACAGCACTTTACTGGATCACTGATGCCTTAGTGCGTTGGATGGCTCCAATTTTATCCTTTACTGCCCAGGAGATCTGGGAAGCAATGCCAGGCGAACGGCCGCATCAATTTGTGTTTGCTGTCACAGAAGCAGACTTGCCAGAGGCAAACGGCCGAGCCCAAGTGAATTGGCAGTTGATTCAGTCAGCGAAAGAATCAGTCAACCAAGCCATCGAAGCGGCACGGAACGACGGATTGGTGAAGGGCTCTTTATCGGCTGAAGTCGCGCTCTATGCTGATGGAGCGGTGTTTGATGCCTTGACGGCTTTGGGTGATGAGATTCGTTTCGTGACCATCACCTCAGAGGTTGATTTGTATCCCCTCTCTGAAGCGCCAGACAGTGCGGTGACAGATTCTGTCTGCCCGCAACTCGCTGTCGTTGTCAAAGCAACTGAGTCTGAGAAATGTGAGCGGTGCTGGCATCATCGTCCTGATGTTGGCTCTGTGAGTGCGCATCCGACACTCTGCACTCGGTGCGTTGATAATGTTGAAGGTACCGGTGAAGAGCGAACCTTTGCATGAGGCTTGATTTTGTCCTGGTGATTGGGGTTATTTTCCTCCTTGACCAGTGCACTAAGCTTTTGGCATCCACCTATTTAAATTACGCTGAGCCTGTGGGACTGTTGCCGTTTTTCTCGCTCACCTTGCTGCATAACACAGGGGCCGCGTTTAGTTTTCTTGCCGACGCGGGTGGCTGGCAACAGTGGTTGTTTTTGGTGTTGGCCATTGGTGTGTCCGCCTATTCGGTTTGGTCGTTACGGGATGCTGAGCTTTGCGGATGGATGCAAGCCGGATTCGTTCTATTGATTCCTGGTGCAGTCGGCAACGCAGTCGATCGGGTTGCTTTTGGCTATGTGGTCGACTTTTTGCACTTTCATTGGGGAGATTGGTCGTTCCCAGCCTTTAATGTTGCTGATACAAGCATTACGTTAGCAGCAGGTTGTTTATTAATTGGATGGTATGTAGATGCTCGACATCGGCCCAAACTGCAAAGTTGAATTGCATTTCGCGTTACGCCTTGCCGATACCGGCGAGTTGGTGGATTCCACATTTGAGAAAAAGCCAGCCAAGCTGGTTCTTGGTGATGGCAATCTTCCCGACGCATTTGAGGCGGTGATCTTCGGCATGAAAGCCGGGGACAAAAAAGTGGAGCGCATCGCACCGAAAGATGGGTTTGGCCAACATAACCCATCAAATGTTCAAAAAATCTCTCGAGATCAATTTGATCCATCTGTTGAATTGTCCGAAGGCTTGGTTGTCAGCTTTCAGGATAAAGCCAAATCAGAGTTGCCTGGAGTGGTCTCAGCAATTGAAGAACAGATGGTGACGGTGGATTTTAATCATCCGTTGGCCGGACGTGATTTGGAGTTCGAAGTCGAAATTCTCTCAGTCGTACCGGCGGAGATGCATTGATGCAAGTCACACTGGCGAATCCACGCGGCTTTTGTGCCGGTGTTGACCGTGCCATTGATATTGTCAATCGAGCGCTGGAGGTTTTCGGTGCTCCGGTGTACGTGCGCCATGAA
Source organism: Litorivicinus sp. (assembly GCA_009886945.1). Taxonomy (GTDB): domain Bacteria; phylum Pseudomonadota; class Gammaproteobacteria; order Pseudomonadales; family Litorivicinaceae; genus HIMB30. Next base: position 16,749 of record QXYM01000011.1, on the reverse strand, counting down.
GTGGTGCACAACAAAACCGTTGTGGATGACTTAAAATCCCGGGGCGCCATCTTTGTCGATGAGCTTGATGAAGTTCCCGATGACACCATTGTCATTTTTTCCGCCCACGGTGTTTCACGAGCGGTCCAGAACGAAGCAAAACGACGGAAATTAAAAGTCTTTGACGCCACCTGTCCTCTGGTGACAAAGGTGCATATGGAGGTGATTAAGTTTTCGAGAGAGGGCCGCGAATGCATTTTAATTGGCCATGCAGGTCACCCTGAGGTTGAGGGTACCATGGGCCAATTTGACACCTCCCGTGGTGGCGTCATGAAGTTGGTCGAAGATGAGGATGATGCCTGGACGGTCGATATCGCCGACCCAAAAACCGCATCCTTTGTCACGCAGACCACCCTCTCGATGGATGATACGGCCCGCATCATTGATATTCTTAGACAGCGTTTCCCCGATATTCAGGGGCCGCGGAAAGACGATATCTGCTACGCCACGCAAAATCGTCAGGATGCCGTTAAGCGGTTGGCTTTTGATAACGATCTCGTCTTAGTGGTTGGCTCTCCAAATTCGTCCAATTCCAATCGATTGAAAGAGCTGGCTGAACGGTTGGGTGCACAATCCTATTTGATTGATGGTCCAGAGCAAATTGACCCACGATGGGTTGATGAAGCCAGTGCCATTGCAGTGACGGCTGGTGCATCTGCGCCTGAAAATGTGGTGCAGGCTGTCTGTGATCGGCTCAGAGAATTAGGCGCTGATCATATTGGTCAAGAAACAGGCGTCGACGAGTCTGTACAATTTTCCCTCCCCAAGGAGTTGAAACTCCACCCGGTCGATTAGAACCGAAGTCCAAGAGTCCTCCATTGAGGATGTCATCTGCTGTACTGCCACCATGGAGGTGGTATGCGTGGGTTTGCTTTATCTGACAGTCTGATGGCGCTGGCGATTGTCAGTCTGTTATTGGTTGTGATGTTAAGCCGAGGTCCGGATCTGGAGGCGCGTGAGGCCGAGCGACGGATTGAGGCTCAGATGTTTGATACGGCCAATGCGGCGTTGGTGTTAAGTCAGACTCTGGATCAAACGGGATCTTGGGTGCTTTTTGATCGGGGCCAAGCAGTTGCTTTGCCGAGTGATCGTTTCCAATACCTCAATCAAATCATTGCGCTATTTCCTGATGCTCCCTACCGGCTTGAGTTACGCGTCATTGCTGTGTCGACAGATCGCTATACCAGTACGGTGCAACTCTATCGAGATGATGAATTGATGTTTGACGAGGAGATCACATGGTCAAGCAAGCAGGCTTCCTAGCTGAAAATCTCGTGGGTATTGCCGTTGGTCTGGGTATCGTTGTGATTTTGGTCTCGCTCTGGGTTGCCGATGCATCGCGACGCACTCAGGAAATCGAAGGCATGATCGAGCGTGCTGATCTGGATGCTGCCACATTTTATCTGCCACTGGTCGTCGTTCCGGCACAGCGGATCGAAGTGGTCTCGAAGGCGACTCTCGTGCAGGCGATTCATGAGTCCCAAGTTCATCCGATCTCTTCGCAGGCGTTAAAATTAATGCATCCGTTTTCCACGACCTATCTGTATCTCGGGCTGAGCAAAACGCAGAACAAATCAGCTCTCTGGGTTCATCAGGAACGCTTTGGAAATACGTCCAACCAAGCACTGCTCGACGCAACCGGTGATTTGACACTCGAGATGACGAACGACACATTCTGTTTGGGACTCTCTGACCCTCAGTGGGTGTATTGCCATCATCGATTACCAGGGCAAACCCATGAGTTCTAGAGCCGGCTCTGCCTTGATTGCGGTGCTAATCGTGATGGCGGTACTGGGGTTTCTTTGGGTTGGTGACTGGGTGCTCCGGCTGACCGATGAAATGACCAGAGATCGAGTGATTCAGATGGAGCAAAAGCATCGCTCAGCGTCTCAAGCGGAATGGGACGCACTCGATCGACTGATTCAGGAGGCTGATCCGTTGGAAGGTTGGCAGCCGATTGAATATGTGATCCCAGATGGTGTTTCAGAACGTGTCGTCAGTTTGAAACTGGCGAATGTCAATGGTCAATGGATGGTCAAGGATCGGCAGGTTGTATGGCGCGCGAAAGTGGTTTCTCATTGATCGAAGTCTTAATCGCTATGGCCATCGCGGCAATGATGGTGATTGGTGGATTTCAATTATTTGGCCAGACAGCTGAGCGATCCAGTACCTTATATTTCCAAAGCGAGTTAATGGGTCAAATGGAATCGTTGAAACGCCGGGCGCAGTCGGTGGACGACTTCCCTGATCATCTTGAAAGCGGATCTGATTACACACTCGAGATCACGACCTGTGGTTCTGATTGTCGTCGGCTTCGATTGACTCCAAAGCGCTCGCATCCGTGTCTGTATTGGGAGCTTGATACCACCGGCGTTATGGCTTCCGGTCGAGTAGGATGCTGGCCGCAATCAGCAGTTCGACGGCTCTCGGGAGAGTCGAGTCCGCCCGAGACTTGAGACCGTCAAGACCCAATCCACTTGATGACCGCACAGTCGAACGTGCCCTGGGCTCACTGATCCATCCGGGTAGGCTTCTAGATGATGTCCAGAAAATGAGCGCACTTGTGTGACCAAGACGGTGTCTGGGAGTGTCATGGTGGTTGGTCGTTGATGAGTCACGGCATAGGCCATGTGTTCTCGGATGGCGGAACGGAGCAGTGCGACGTCTTGATTTGCGATCGAGGCATCACGAGGTGTCGACCAGGTCGACACGGCTTGGGACGCGAGAATCACGCTGATTGTCAGTGCTGTCAATAATGAAAGAATCTGCATCCCGAGAGTGTAGTTGGTTCTGACGAAACTGCTGATGCATGCGATAATCGATTCATGGTTCAAGTGAATTTTTCATCGCCCGACATTCTCATGGTTGGTGCTGGCGTCATGGGTATGTTGTCGGCCTTGGAACTGGCTGAGGCGGGTCAAAAGGTTCTGATGATTGATCGAGGCCGGGCTGGCCTTGAGGCCTCTTGGGCTGGAGGCGGGATCATTTCGCCACTCTACCCATGGCGGTATGCGCCACCGATTACAGCCCTGGCAACTTGGTCTCAGCAGGCGTTTCCAGATTTGATCGCTTCGTTAACCGATTCCACAGGAATTGACTCAGAGTTATCGGCAAACGGAATGTTGGTGACCGCGACGGACGAACGAGACCAGGCGTTGGCCTGGGGTGCAGGATTGTCTCGCGCGGTGGTTGAGATTTCTGATCAAGAGGCGCGAGTGTTGGAGCCTCATGTGCATCTCGACGCGACACCTCTTTGGATGCCGAGAGTTGCCAGTGTTCGAACTCCAAGGATGGGTCAGGCACTGCGCCAGGCGTGTCTGGATCATCCAAAGATTGAGCTACGTGAACATCAGGAAGTGTCCCTCGGTGGTGATTTGGATGATCCGCAGGCATTCAGTGGCAGCCAGCGGATTGCTGCGCATCGTATCGTGCTGTCAACCGGCGCCTGGACCGGACACTTACTCTCAGGATTGAATGTCCGTTGTCCAATTCAACCCATGAAGGGTCAGATGTTGTTATTTAGCCCCTGTCATCTGGTGCATCGAGTCGTGCTCGCAAATGGTCGTTATGCCATTCCTCGAGCCGATGGCCGAATCGTCTTTGGATCAACCCTTGAGGATGTCGGCTTTCAGAGAACACCGGATCGAGATGCCTTTGAATCACTCTATGCCTCGGCAGTGCGTTTAGTCCCTCAGTTGGCAACGGTCGACATCGAAGCGCAGTGGGCAGGATTTCGGCCGGGCTCGCCGGAGGGGATGCCGTGGATTGGCCCGATGTCAGAAAAACTCTGGGTTAATTCTGGTCATTTCAGAAATGGAGTAGTCTTGAGTCCTGCCTCGAGCCGATTATTATGCGATCTGATGATGGGTCGCACACCGATCATTGACCCAACACCCTACCAACCTCGGAACCCTGTATGACGCAACCTTTTCGTATTCGGCTTTATCAAATGGACGCTGTTGTTGGTGACTTCGATGCCAACTTGCAGAAGATTGCGCGAGCTGCGGATCAAGCACGTGCAGATGGGATTTCGATGTTGGTTGTTCCAGAGTTGGCATTAACCGGTTATCCACCCGAGGATTTGCTATTACGTCCGGCGTTGATCGACAAATTAGCCGCGGCGAATTTGATGCTTCAAGAGATCAGTCATGATGTCACGCTCTGTGTTGGTGCGCCCAGTGCGGCGCCGGTAGCGACCAGTGATTGGGCGCTTGGCAACAATAGTGCGCGTCCGGCTTCATTGTTGAATAGTCTGTTGATGTATCGGAATGGCGAGCATGTCTTGTCCTACCATAAGCAATCCTTGCCGAACTATCAGGTCTTTGATGAGCGGAGATATTTCGTCGCCGGAACCCAATCTATGGTTTGTGATCTCGACGGGTTGCGTGTGGGTTTGCTGGTGTGCGAGGACGTCTGGGTTCCTGATATTGTTGAGTCGACCTGTCGACTCGGGGTGGATTTGATTCTGGTTGTCAATGCATCGCCCTTTGCCGAGGGTAAGTTCGGTGAACGCCTCGATCATCTGAAGCATCGGGCAAGCGTCAATCAGGTGCCAATTGCTTATGTGAATCTCGTCGGTGGTCAGGATGAGCTGATCTTCGATGGTGGGTCGCTTGTGGTCGACCGCGACGGTGAGATTATCGCGCAGGCGACCTTCTTCGCTGAAGATCAATTGGATGTGGTGTGGGATGGCCAGCATCTGATTGGTGACCGCGTGGAAAATACGCCATCGGATGATGCGTTGTTGTATCAAGCGCTTGTCACCGGGGTTCGCGATTACTTCTCCAAGACAGGGTTTCGCAAAGCTGTCCTTGGTCTTTCTGGTGGAATTGATTCGGCACTGACGCTCGCGGTTGCAGTCGATGCGTTGGGCGCTGATCACGTCCATGCAGTGATGATGCCTTATCTCTATACCGCAGATATCAGTGTCACTGATGCCAAACGTCAAGCCGAGATTCTCGGGTGTGAATTTTCGATCGTTCCCATTGAACCCATGGTGCGGGAATTCATGCAGACGCTTGCGCCATTTTTTGACGGTCATCCGGTCGACACCACTGAGGAAAATCTGCAAAGCCGATGTCGTGGCGTCTTGTTGATGGCGCTGTCGAACAAAACCGGGGCTCTGGTGCTGACAACGGGGAACAAAAGTGAAATGGCTGTTGGCTATGCGACGCTGTATGGGGACATGGCTGGTGGGTTTGCTGTTCTGAAAGACGTTTGGAAAACTCGAGTGTATGACTTAGCGCGTTTTGTGAATCGCGCGACCGAAGTGATCCCTGAGCGAGTCATTGTTCGTCCACCCTCAGCGGAACTTGCTCCGGGTCAGGAAGATTCTGACAGCCTGCCGCCCTATGATCGACTCGATACCATGCTGTCGCTGTACATCGAATCGGATCTATCGCCGAGTGAGATTATCGATGCCGGTTTTGATCCGGTCGAAGTCAAGCGCATGTGTCGCTTGGTGGATATCAATGAATACAAACGTCGACAGTCAGCCGTGGGTCCGCGGGTCACAGTCAGAGGCTTCGGTCGCGATCGGAGATATCCGATCGCAAACCGCTGGTCGTTTTAGAAGAAGACTTCGTCGACAACCCGTGGGGCGTCGATCGATGGTGCATCCTCTGCTGGCCGTAAGGTCGCTTGCGGACGACGACTAGTATCAAGCCGACGGGATTGGCTAAAGGCAGCTAAGCGGTCTGCGAGATCGCCGGCACTCCCTAAAAAACCAAGCGTTAGGATACTTGTTAGCGTTTCCCCTTCCTCGTAAAGCACTCCAGGTGCTAAGCGCTGATCGCCGCGTTCACCAACGACATACTGCGGATAGTTTTCAGACAAGACAAAGAGTGCATCTTGCGATTCTTGGGGTAGGCCCAAAGCCTCGAATGACAAATGCATCACGATCAATGCATCAATCACCGCAGGCGTTGACGGATAGCCCTCGACCACTTGGCGCGAACGATTGGCTGCCGCTAAATAGGCACCTTTGCGGATGTAATAGCGTGAGACGTTCACCTCATATTCGGCCAGCTGGTTGCGCACATAGATCAGACGCAGTGTGGCGTCTTCAGCAAATTCGCTGTCTGGATAACGCTCAAGCAGTTGTTTGAAATCATCAATCGCGTCGCGCGCACCACCGATATCGCGACCGGTTTCATCGCCAGGAAGATATCTGGAGACCATGGAATCATTAGATGCATAGGATGACAGACCTTTCATGTATTGCGCATAGTCGGCCTCTGGATGATCAGGATTTAAGCGAATAAACCGATCTGCTGTCAGTCGTGCGAGCTCATATTTTGATGATTTAAAATAGGCGTAGACTAAGTCCAGTTGGGTGCCATCGGCATATTGACCGAAGGGAAAGCGACGATCGAGTTCTTCCAGTGAAGTGATGGCTTCAAGGTACCGACTGCCATCCATGTGGCCTTGTGCTTCTTCCCACAATTGCCGCTCGCTTTTTAAATTGGCGTCTGGATCAAATAGCGAACAGGCGGTAAGTACAACACAAATGAGCAGGAAGCTAAGGGTCCGGGTTATCATGGAATTCCTTGTTTCGATGAATCGACAAATGACCGATCGGCAATATACCAAGACGCATATTCAAGCACAGTTTGACGTTCCTTTGGAGGAATCCGGGTCACGAATTGATCAGGTGTTGGCTCGGCTCATGCCGGATTACTCACGTGCTCGTTTAACGCAATGGCTCACCGAGGGGCAGATCTTAATCGATGGCGCTGCCAGAAAGCCAAAAAATAAAGTCTTGGGTGGTGAAAAGATTGTTGTGAATGCGGAGCTCGAACCTCAGATTGACTGGTCTGCAGAAAATATCCCCTTGGATCTTGTGCACGTTGATCATGATTTAATCATCGTGAATAAGCCCGCCGGTCTTGTCGTGCACCCTGGTCATGGAAATCCTTCAGGAACCTTGGTGAATGCGTTGCTCTCTCAATTTCCGGAATTGGAAGAAATCCCACGAGCGGGCATTGTTCATCGACTCGATAAAGAAACCAGTGGTGTGTTGGCAGTGGCGAGATCTTTGAAGGCACAGGCCAATCTCGTGAAACAGCTCAAAGATCGCTCGATGAGTCGCCAATACGTCGCATTGGTTTACGGTCACCCCAACAAAGAAGGCACGATTGACGCGCCCATGGACCGCCATCGCTTGCAACGAACGAAAATGGCAGTGGTGTATTCCGGGAAGCCTGCGGTGACCCATTACCGGGTGACGGAAACCACAGCGCATTGTGCGTGGGTTCAAGTCAAGTTGGAATCAGGTCGCACGCATCAAATTCGGGTGCATATGACGCACATCGGGCATCCGTTGGTTGGTGATCCTGTCTATCGGCAGGGGCGTCCAGGTCTTGGGCGCGCGGCGGTGGCTGCCCGAGATCTGATTGATCAATTCCCGAGACAGGCTTTGCATGCGCAATTGCTTGGGCTCAAGCATCCATCAACCCTCGAGATGGTCCAGTTTGAAGTGCCGATGGCTCAAGACCTTGCCGAACTCCACGCACAATTGAAGATCGTCGATGTCTGATCCGTGGTTCGCAGTCGATATCCATCCAACCGTGGTTGCCCTGCAAACGACGCGTGTATCGCAACCCTTGCCCTATGGATCCTTTAATTTAGGCTTTCATGTGGGTGACGATGCCGTATCTGTCGCTGCTAACAGGGACCGCTTAGCTTCCCATCTTGGGCGTCCAGTTTACTTTCCAGAACAAGTCCACGGCGTCGATGTCTTGCGAGTCGGCGCAGACACAGATGTTCAAGTCGCTGATGCTGTTGTTACCTCTGAGATGCATTATCCGATTGGTATTTTGACGGCGGATTGTTTGCCGGTTTTATTCTTCTCAAACACTCTAGTTGGTGCCGCCCATGCTGGCTGGAGGGGATTGGTGTCGGGTGTTCTTGAAAACACCTTGGCTGAATTTTCGAATCCCGCGGAGGTGAGCGTTTGGTTGGGTCCATGTATTGGGGCAGAGGCTTTTGAAGTGGGACCTGAGGTTGTGGATGCTTTTGTGTCTAAACACCCCCGCTATCGCCAATACTTTCAGCCGGTATCAGGTTCGGATCGGTCCCTTGGAGATCTTCAGTCGATTGCCATGGATTTGCTTGAAAGCCAGGGTGTGGCTGTCATCAAACGGATACAGGCCTGTACGTATGGTGAGACTGAGCGGTGGTATTCGTATCGACGATCTGGAGTGACTGGCCGCATGGCCAGTTGCATTATGCGCACTGAATAACCTGTGGATAACTTGAAATTGATTGGCTGTGCCCCCACTAACATCGATAGTGAATTGGAATAGATAAGGGATGACCACATGCGAATGGATCGATTGACCAATCGGCTCATGCAAGCCTTGCAGGATGCACAAAGCCTCGCTTTAAGTTTAGATCATAATGAAATGTCGCCTTGGCATTTGCTCAAGGCGTTGTTGACTCAAACCAACGGATCGGCGCGCTCATTAATTGCTGCAGCCGGCGGCCATCACGACCGTTTGATCGCCGAAGTTGATCGCGCGTTAGATGGTCTGTCTCGCGTGACAAATCACGATGGCGAGGTTCGCATGAGCCAAGAGTTGGCCCGTCAATTTAACTTAGCCGAAAAACAATCCATGTCTCAAAAAGACGCCTATTTATCGTCCGAGACGCTGTTATCTGTCATGGCTAAGGACAAAGCGACCAACGCGGCTTTTCAGGCTGCTGGGGTGAACGAAGATCGGTTGGTCGATGCGATCAATCAACTGCGTGGAGGCGAGTCAGTGCAAACTGAGAACGATGAAGAAAACCGAGGGGCTTTGGATAAGTATTGTCTCGATCTGACGGCAAGAGCCTCAGAAGGGAAATTGGATCCAGTGATCGGGCGGGATGAAGAAATTCGGCGTGCTGTGCAGGTGCTGCAGCGTCGTACGAAAAATAATCCGGTGTTAATCGGTGAGCCTGGCGTCGGTAAGACAGCAATCGTTGAAGGTTTAGCCTCGCGGATTGTGAATGGTGAGGTGCCAGAAGGGTTGAAAGGCAAGCGTGTCTTGTCACTAGATATGGGTGCTCTGATTGCGGGAGCGAAATTCCGTGGTGAATTTGAGGAGCGTTTGAAAGCAGTTCTCAAGGAGCTGTCTCAGCAAGAAGGTCAGATCATTCTCTTCATTGATGAGATTCACACCATGGTGGGCGCTGGTAAATCTGAGGGCGCTATGGATGCGGGCAATATGTTGAAGCCAGCATTAGCGCGCGGTGAGCTGCACTGTGTGGGTGCGACCACCCTCGATGAATACCGACAGTATTTTGAAAAGGATGCAGCGCTTGAGCGTCGATTCCAGAAAGTGTTTGTGGGTGAACCCAGTGAAACGGACACCATCGCGATCTTGCGTGGCTTAAAACCGAAATACGAAGTGCACCACGGAGTCGAGATTTCTGATTCAGCGATCATTGCGGCTGCCAAGCTATCCAGTCGTTACATCACTGATCGACAGTTACCGGATAAGGCGATTGACTTGATGGATGAGTCAGCGAGCCGGATTCGGCTCGAAATGGACTCAAAACCTGAGGAGCTCGACCGGCTAGATCGCCGCTTGATCCAGTTGAAAATCGAGCGAGAAGCGCTGAAGAAAGAAAAAGATGATGCCAGTAAGGCTCGTTTGGTCGAATTGGAAGGCACTATTGCTGAAGTCGCTGCCGAAGCCAGTGCCTTAGAGGAAATTTGGGCATCTGAAAAAGCGCAAACTCAAGGCGTTCAGTCCATCAAAGAAGAGCTCGATCGAGCGGAAATTGATCTTGAGCAAGCGAGGCGCGCCGGTGATTTAGCTCGGATGAGTGAGATTCAGTACGGGGTCATTCCGTCGCTGGAAAAACGGATGGCTGAAGCGCAAAAAGCCAATGAATCTGATGAAGGCAAATTGGTGCGTTCTCGGGTGACCGAAGAAGAAATCGCGGAAGTGGTCAGTCGTTGGACCGGAATTCCTGTCGCGAAGATGCTCGAAGGCGAAAAAGACAAGCTTCTGCAGATGGAGAGCGCGTTACATAGCCGGGTTGTTGGCCAGGATACCGCGGTGACCGCTGTGGCCAACGCGGTGCGTCGTTCACGCTCTGGGTTATCTGATCCCAAACGTCCCAACGGATCATTTTTGTTCCTTGGGCCAACCGGGGTTGGTAAGACTGAACTCTGTAAAAGTTTGGCGGAATTTTTGTTCGATTCAGAAGATGCGATGGTTCGCATCGATATGTCTGAATTCATGGAAAAACATTCGGTTGCTCGCCTCGTTGGCGCGCCTCCGGGCTACGTCGGTTATGAACAAGGGGGGTATTTAACAGAAGCCGTCCGTCGACGCCCGTATTCGGTGGTGTTGTTGGATGAAGTTGAAAAAGCCCACCCAGATGTGTTCAACATTTTATTGCAGGTGTTAGATGATGGTCGGCTGACCGATGGTCAAGGTCGCACTGTCGATTTCTCAAACACGGTCGTTGTGATGACTTCAAATTTAGGATCAGATTTGATTCAAAGCATGGTTGGGGAGTCGCATGAAGCCATTCGGGATGCGGTCATGGGTATTGTTGGGACTCATTTCCGTCCGGAATTCATTAATCGTATCGATGAGGCGGTTGTTTTCCATGCCCTGGGACGTGAACACATCCGAGGTATTTTGGATGTGCAGTTGTCCTATTTGCGAGCGCGTCTTGAAGACATGGATTACGGATTTGAGTTGTCGGATGCAGTGGCTGAAAAGCTGTGTGAGGCTGGATATGATCCGGTGTATGGTGCGCGACCACTGAAGCGCGCAATCCAAGTCCACTTGGAAAATCCTCTGGCTGGGGCGCTCTTGAAAGGGCAGTTTAGCCCGGGCTCAACCATCCATGCAGACGTCAGTTCAACCGGTGAAATGACCTTTCACGCTTAAAATACCAAGGCCTGTCAGTTGACAGGCCATTTCTGAGTGTCACAATTCTCGGTTTACCTTAACTATTTTCTTAAAGAGGGTCGGGAGTGGAATTGCTTTCTGGCGGTGAGATGATCATGCGCGCGCTGAAAGAAGAAGGGGTCAAAATGATTTTTGGCTACCCTGGCGGCGCGGTTTTACATATTTACGATGCACTGTATCAACAAGACGCAGTGGAACATATTCTCGTGCGCCATGAGCAAGCTGCTGTGCATGCGGCTGACGGCTTTGCGCGTTCGACCGGTGAAGTTGGCGTTGCTTTGGTGACGTCGGGTCCCGGTGCGACTAACGCAATTACTGGGATTGCGACAGCCTACATGGATTCGATTCCTCTGGTCGTGATTTCTGGAAACGTGCCCAGTCATTTAATCGGCAGTGATGCGTTCCAAGAAACTGACATGATTGGTTGTTGTCGGCCGATCGTGAAGCATTCATTCTTAGTTCGCTCGATCGAAGAAATTCCAAGCGTGATGAAAAAGGCCTTCCATATTGCGAAAACAGGTCGTCCTGGGCCTGTGGTTGTGGATGTCCCGAAAGACATGACCGCGCCGACTGAAAAGCGCGCATTTGAATATCCTGAAACTGTCAAATTACGGTCTTACACGCCTGCGCTCAAAGGGCATGCTGGTCAGATTCGGAAGGCGCTTGATCTGCTTTTAGAAGCGAAACGACCTGTGATTTATGCCGGTGGCGGCGTCGTTCTTGGTGATGCATCAGCTGAATTGGTTGCTCTGGCTAAACGTCTTGGCTATCCCGTGACGAATACCCTGATGGGACTGGGAGCCTTCCCAGGATCGGATGATCAATTTATTGGAATGCTCGGCATGCATGGGTTTTATGAAGCCAATCAGGCCATGCACCAGGCGGATGTGATCTTTGCCGTTGGTGCGCGCTTTGATGATCGAGTGACAAACAATCCGAAAAAGTTCTGTCCGAACGCTCGGATTATTCACATCGACATTGATCCAGCCTCGATTCAAAAAACTGTCCGTCACATTGAAGTGCCTCTGGTGGGTCCAGTGCAGCCTGTGTTGGCTGACATGGTCGACATGTTGAGCCAGATGGACGTCGAGCCTGATCAAGACGCATTAAAAGGTTGGTGGGAAACCATCAATGGCTGGCGTGAAAAGCATGGTCTTTGGACTGGCGATCGCTACACCCGCGGCGAAAAAATTATGCCGCAGGATGTGATTCGGACCCTGTACGAAGTCACCAATGGCGAAGCGTATATTTGTTCAGACGTCGGTCAGCATCAGATGTTTGCAGCCCAGTATTACAAGTATGATAAGCCCAGGCAGTGGATTAATTCTGGCGGTCTTGGAACCATGGGCTTTGGTCTTCCAGCAGCCATGGGTGTGCAATTAGCACATCCCGACAGTGCAGTTGCCGTTGTTACGGGTGAAGGCTCAATCCAGATGTGTATCGAGGAATTGTCGACCTGCACGCAATACAACATGCCTGTGAAGATTATTAACCTGAATAATGCTGCGCTTGGCATGGTGAAGCAATGGCAAGACATGCAATACGGCGGCCGTTACGCAGCATCGACCTATCAGGATTCGTTGCCTGATTTTGTCAAACTGGCGGAAGCCTATGGTCATGTTGGCATGAAAGTCACTGATCCAGCTGAATTGAAAGCCAAAATGGAGGAGTGCTTTGCCATGAAAGATCGCGTGGTCTTCATGGATATTGATATTGATCCGGATGAACACGTCTATCCCATGCAAATTCAAACAGGCTCGATGAAAGACATGCTTTTGAGTAAGACGGAGCGTACCAAGTGAGACACATTATTTCGGTTCTGATGGAAAATGAGCCCGGTGCATTGTCTCGCGTGGTTGGTTTGTTTGCCCAGCGCGGTTACAACATTGAATCGTTGACGGTTGCTCCGACAGAAGACCCAACATTGTCGCGTTTGACGGTGACAACTATTGGTGATGACGCGGTGATCGAGCAAATTACCAAACACCTCAACAAATTGATTGACGTCGTGAAGTTGGTCGATTTGACGGAGGGTGATCACATCGAGCGTGAGCTGATGTTAATCAAAATTAAAGCCACTGGCGCTCAACGCGCCGAAGTGAAGCGGACCTGTGACATCTTCCGCGGTCAAATCGTTGACGTGAGTCCAGCAATGTATACAGTGCAGCTCACCGGAACGAGCGACAAGCTTGATGCATTTATTGAAGCCATTGGTGCTTCGGCCATTTTAGAAGTGGTTCGGAGCGGAGTCAGCGGTATCGCACGCGGCGAGCGCGTGCTGTCTGTGTAAACAGCCAACGTTAATAGAGGAAAACATTGCATGCAGATTTATTATGACAAAGATTGTGACCTGTCGATTATCCAGTCGAAAAAGGTATCGGTGATTGGTTATGGTTCGCAAGGCCACGCTCAGGCTTGTAACTTGAAGGATTCAGGCGTGGATGTCACCGTGGGTCTGCGTTCAGGTTCATCTTCTGTCGCTAAAGCACAAGCTCACGGTTTACAGGTGCTCCCTGTTGACCAAGCTGTTGCTCAAGCTGATGTCGTCATGATTTTGACGCCTGATGAATTCCATGGTGATTTGTATCGCAACGAGATTGAGCCAAATATCAAGCAGGGCGCGACACTCGCGTTCTCGCACGGTTTCTCAATCCACTATAACCAAGTGGTGCCGCGGGCTGATCTTGACGTGATCATGATTGCACCGAAAGCACCGGGTCACACGGTCCGAAGCGAATACGTGCGTGGCGGTGGGGTTCCTGATTTGGTGGCGATCCACCAAGATGCATCCGGTAATGCCAAAAACGTCGCTATGTCATATGCCTCAGGCGTCGGTGGCGGTCGGACTGGCATTATTGAAACCACATTCAAAGATGAAACTGAAACGGATTTATTTGGCGAGCAGGCAGTCCTTTGTGGTGGCTGTGTGGAGCTTGTGAAGGCTGGGTTTGAGACGCTTGTGGAAGCAGGTTACGCGCCCGAGATGGCCTATTTTGAATGTTTGCACGAACTCAAGTTGATCGTTGATTTGATGTATGAAGGCGGTATCGCCAACATGAACTATTCGATTTCAAACAACGCTGAATTTGGCGAATATGTGACTGGACCTGAAGTGATTAACGAAGAATCCAGATATGCCATGCGCGAAGCTCTGCGTCGTATTCAGGATGGCGAATACGCGAAGATGTTCATTACCGAAGGTCAGACTAACTATCCATCGATGACTGCACGCCGTCGCAATGACGCGGCACATCCAATCGAGCAGGTGGGTGGACAGCTCAGAGCCATGATGCCTTGGATTGCAGCCAATCAATTGGTTGATAAAGACAAGAACTAATTGAATGCGGGCCGAACGGCCCGCTTTTCATGATGACTCAGTCCAAAGGTATTTACCTCCTTCCCAACATACTGACCACGGCCGGATTACTGGCAGGATTCTTCTCGATTATCACAGCCACTCGTGCTGTCTATCAGGGCGAAGGTTTGTTTGAAACCGCAGCAATCGCGATACTCGTGTCCGGATTATTTGATGGCTTGGATGGACGAGTAGCTCGTTTGACCAACACCCAGAGCGAATTTGGTGCACAGTACGACTCGTTAAGTGATGTCGTTGCTTTCGGTGTGGCCCCTGCTGTTTTAGTGTTTAGCTGGTCACTGTCGGCGCTTGGGAAATTGGGATGGGTTGCAGCTTTTATTTACGTCGCCGGCACGGCCTTACGATTGGCGCGATTTAATGTTCAACGTGAGATTGTCGATTCGAACTATTTTGTTGGGCTGGCTTGTCCTGCGGCCGCTTATTTCTTGGCTGCTGCTGTCTGGACATTGGTCGACTCCAATATTCAAGGAGAAACGGTCGCCTTAACCATGGTGATTTTGACCGCTGTCTGTGGTCTGTTAATGGTTTCTTCAGTGCCTTACCCGTCATTTAAGAACTCAGACCTGAAGGCGCGGGTGCCTTTATTGGCGATCATGGCGGCAGCGTTGATTTTCGCGTTGGTGTCGCTGGATCCACCGAGAGTCCTCTTTTTGCTGACGGGTTTGTATTTATTAAGCGGCCCTGGGCTATGGTTAAGAACAAAATTAGGTAGCAAGCGGCATGCGGCGAAAGAAGAAGAGTAAACGCGGAATCATCGATGAAGATATTCCCGAGGTTTCAGAGAGCGAAGCCCGACGCCAAGTCATCTATGGTGGAATCGGTTTCGTTATCAGTTTGGTGCTTGTTTTGGTGTTTCGACCAGGCACAGAGCATCTCCTTGAAATGATCATCCTGATCGGTTTCGTGGCGTCCAGTACTTTTGGTGGGATGAAACTTGCCAGCTGGGTTGAATCAAAAAACTACCATCTCAAAGGATAAACAATGCAAAAAGGGTATTGGGTTAGTTGCTATCGTGAAATCTATGATGCGGACAAACTAGCGGCCTATGCCGCGCTCGCCAAGCCAGCCATTGAAAGTCAGGGCGGACAATTTTTGGTGCGTGGGACTGCGGCCTATGCATCTGGCTCTGGATTCAAGGAGCGGACGGTCATCGTTGAATGGCCAACGTTAGATGCCGCTCAAGCAGCTTACGAATCAGAAGCCTATCAGGCTGCGCTAGACGCACTGTCCGATGGTGTCGACCGGGACTTCAGAATCATCGAGGGTGCGTGAGTTAATAGTCACCCGCAATGGCACCGATAGAAAAAACTGACTTGCGCAAACAGCTGTTCATTGGCATTCTCGAACCATGAACACGCAATTCGCCAATGACAATCTGCTATTTGGCCTTCGACTGCCCTGATGGGCGGTTCGATTTTTCTTGGTTTCTATTTCTATTCTATGTTTGTTTGTTGTTGCCAAGCGGCGCTGAGCCGTTGGAGAGATTAAGATGGCGAAAGATCAATTAATCATTTTTGATACGACCTTGCGTGATGGGGAACAAAGCCCCGGCGCCTCAATGACGCGAGATGAAAAAGTTCGCATTGCCAAGGCCCTCGAGCGACTCCGAGTCGATGTCATCGAAGCCGGTTTTGCTGTGGCGAGTCCCGGTGACTTTGAGGCTGTGAAAGCCGTCGCTGAAGCGATTACAGAGTCAACCGTGTGTAGTTTGTCACGCGCACTGGATCGCGATATCGAAGTGGCTGCAGAGGCGATCGCGCCGGCGCCGCGACGTCGGATCCACACGTTTATCGCCACCAGTCCGATTCACATGAAGCATAAATTAAAGCTTGAGCCTGAACAGGTGATTGAGCAGGCTGTGTATGCTGTGAAGAAGGCCCGTCAATATACCGATGATGTCGAATTTTCAGCTGAGGACGCAGGTCGTTCGGATATTGACTTCTTGGCACGTGTTTTCGAAGCCGTGATCAACGCCGGCGCGACCACCTGTAATTTTCCGGATACGGTCGGCTATAACCTCCCGTTTCAGATTGAAGAGACGGTACGCACACTCCTCACGAAAATTCCCAATGCAGACAAAGCGGTATTTTCGGTGCATTGCCACAATGATCTTGGATTGGCTGTTGCCAATTCACTGGCAGCTGTGCGAGCAGGGTGTCGTCAGGTGGAATGCACCATCAATGGCTTAGGGGAGAGAGCTGGGAATACGTCACTGGAAGAGATTGTCATGGCGGTGAAGACGCGCTCGGATATCGTTGATGTGGAAACACACATCGATACACGACACATTGTGCCTGCGTCCCGTCTCGTGTCTTCGATTACGGGTTTCCCAGTCCAACCAAACAAAGCCATCGTCGGTGCCAATGCTTTCGCGCATGAGTCTGGCATTCATCAGGATGGTGTCTTAAAACACCGCGA
>QXYM01000109.1 GCA_009886945.1 Litorivicinus sp. | reverse complement strand
CTGGTGATTGATCCTGAGTCTGACTTCTTCCGGTATCTTAAGGATCCAACCGGAAAATAATTGGATCACTCGGGCAGCCTAGAGTTGCCCGAGTGACTCACCCATCTTGACAGACTGTCCGTCTGTGAGTTCCGAGCTAAATCCTTTCATGGACTGTGGTAGGACCGTTATGACGGTCGAGCCGTATTGGAAACGCCCCACTTCATCGCCTTGAGCAAATTTATGATGCGGCCCACGATGATAATTCCATTCGGTCACACCACGACCTGGCGGGGTAATTAATCCTGCAAATGGTGTTTCAACCGAGGCCACCAACATTGCCCCAACTAAGACCATGCAGAAGGGTCCGTGCTCGCTTTTGAAATGCAGGATGACACGTTCATTTCTGGCAAAGACTGCTGGGATGGTCGTGGTCGTGGATTCATTGACTGAGAACAATCGTCCCGGTACGTGAACCATCTGTTTGAGTTCCGCATCGATCGGGCAATGCACCCGATGATAGTCTTTGGGAGACAGATAGATCGTCAGGTAGTGACCTTCATGATAGGTCTTGTCGTACTCATGACTTCCCAATAGTTCCGCTAATGCAAAGTGATGTCCCTTTGCCGTGAGCCGCGTATCGCCGGAGAGTTGTCCACCGCTGAAGATGGTGCCATCGGCTGGTGAGGCGATTTGGTCAGTGCCGGCGAGTGGTCGAATGCCGGCTTTCAACGCACGTGTGAAAAACGCATTAAAATGCGGATAGGCATCCAGAGAGGGCTCGGCGACTTCGTCCATCTGGATCTCAAAGCGCTTAATGAACTGTTGAATCAGTGTATTTTTCACTTGAGGGATTTCGCAGAAAGCCAGTTGACCAACCGCACGGGAAAGCATGTGGCCAGGGAGGCCATATTGAATCAGGGTATTGAGATTCTGCATCAGACTCATGCGTTGCCTCCGCTTAAGGTATCGAGAATGCGGTAAAAGGATTCAAGACGTCGTTTCGACAATTTGCCTTTTTGCACCGCATCGATCACGGCGCAGCCGGGTTCTTGGCGATGTCTGCAGTCACGAAAACGGCATTGATCAGAAAATTCCCGGATATCAATGAAGCCCTGTTCGACGTCCGTCCTCGAAATTTGTTCCAATCCAAAGTCCCGAATTCCGGGTGAATCAATAATAGAACCACCGTCGGCGTAGGGATAAAGACGTGCCGTTGAGGTGGTGTGTCGACCGAGTCTTGTTTGTTGGTGCAAATGCCCGACTCGGATTTGTTCGTCAGGCAGAAGCGCCTGAACCAGGCTTGATTTACCGACACCGGATTGACCAATAAATACGGAGCTTTTATCGATTAAGTGCTTGGAGAGCTCGTCAAGACCTCCGGTTTCTTTTGTGGTTGCCTCGACCACCGTGTAACCGATGATCTCATACAGATTTTTGATTGCTGCTAAGAAATTTCGGTTTACTTCAGACTGACGCAGGAGATCCACTTTATTCATCACAATTAATGGCGGAATCCCAGCGACTTCTGTGGCCACCAAATATCGGTCGAGAAGCTCTGGTTGCGGTGCCGGTTCCAATGCGGTGACGATGACCAGTTGGTCGATATTGGCCGCCATTGCCTTGATGACGCCGCGTGAATCTGGCCGTTCGAGGACGTTTCTTCGTGGTTCGCAGGCCGTGACGATGCCAGCATCATCGGTGGTTTGAAAGACGACCTGATCACCGGTGACGAGCGATGACAAGTTAGCGCGCAGGTGGCAACGGACCGGTTCGGCGATCGGTTGGCCAAGGCCGTCCACAGCAACGACTTCGACTTGTTTACCAAAACGAGCGACAATGCGGCCAGCCTGTTCTTGGCCCAGAGCACCCGATTCAAGCAAATCCTCGACCTGTACTTTGTGCCGTGAGGCCCGGTCGAGACGCTCTTTCTGAATTTTTTCGATGCGCCACGCCTGCTGACGCGTGAGTTTTCTTTTGCTCATGTTATTTCAAGCGATGCGTGACTTCCGTTAGATCGAACCTCATTATTGCAGGCATTGAAAGGAGAAACTATGTCTGATCCCTATGGAGATGCTGAAGCATCCCGATACGAGAACCCTGTTGCCTCGAGGAAGTGGCTTTTGGAGTTGCTTGAAGAGGCGGGTCGCCCACTGGATTATGAGGAATTAGCCGTATTAACGAAGACCATTGAAGCAAATCGTGATGGATTATTTGCACGGCTCGCTGCGATGTGTCGGGATGGTCAGGTGATTACGGATCGGATTGGGCGATACGTTTTGGTCGATCGTGCTGGGCTCTTGTCGGGTCGTGTCGTTGCACATCGTGATGGATTCGGGTTTTTTGAGCCGGATGAAGGGAGTGATACGTTATATCTGCACGATCGCCAAATGCGCAAAGTGTTCCACGGAGATCGGGTGTTGGTTGCTGTGATGCCACCGTCGCGGCATTCGAAAAGTAAACGTGAAGCTCGGATTGTTGAGGTGCTCGAGCGCACCCATCAGCGGATTATTGGTCGGTTGCGTGAACAAGCCGGCGTTCAGTTTGTGACACCAGAAGATGATCGATTTCTGCACGAAATTTTAATTCCTGATCATCAACTCAATGGCGCGACATTTGGTCAGTTTGTGGTGGTTCAACTCGATCATTTCCCTGAGTCGAATCGTCAACCGGTCGGGCACATTATTGATATCGTCGGTGCTGCATCTGATCCAGGGATTGAGGTTCAAGTTGCGGTGCGGACCCATGATCTGCCGTATCAATTCTCTGAGGAAGCAATGGCACAAGCCAAAGCCTTTGGCGATACCATTGATGCACAGACCGCCAATTCTCGGTTAGATCTCCGGGATCTGCCGTTTGTGACAATTGACGGTGAGGATGCCAAGGATTTTGATGATGCTGTTTGCGCGACTCCGCGTGGCAAAAATGGCTGGACGCTTTGGGTTGCCATTGCTGATGTTGCGCACTATGTGACAGACAACTCACCTCTGGATCAGACTGCCATTGAGCGCGGGACTTCAGTGTATTTCCCCAGTGAAGTGATTCCGATGCTTCCTGAGACACTTTCCAACGGCCTGTGTTCATTGAATCCGCATGTGGATCGATTGGCGCTGGCTGTGTGTCTTGAGATCGCCTCGACAGGTCGTGTAACCAAATATCGATTCCATGAGGTTGTCTTTCAATCTCAGCAACGGCTCACTTACAACCAAGTGCAGGACGCATTGGATGCGGTTTCCGCCGATCATCATTCGCCTGAGGCTCTGGCGACAGCGATCCAGAAAACAGGACGTTTCAGTTCAAATGCCGTGGCCCAGAATGTTGCTGATCTGTATTCGCTGTATCAGGTCCTGCGTTCTGCTCGAGAAGATCGCGGTGCACTCGATTTCGATTCTGTTGAGCCGAAATTCAGTTTTGATGAAAAAGGCAAAATCACGGGTGTTGTGCCGCGTGAGCGTTTGGAGGCTCATAAGCTCATTGAAGAGTGCATGCTCGCGGCTAACGTGGCTGCTGCTCGATGCTTGAAGAAGTTTAAATTGCCAACGTTGTATCGGATTCACGAGGGACCAAGTGATGAGCGGTTGGCTGCATTACGACAATTTCTAGGATCCATGGCTTTGGGATTGGGTGGTGGCGTGAAACCCGAGCCATCGGATTATCAAAGCTTGCTTGAGCAAGCCCATGCACGGCCTGATTTTGCATTGATTCAGGCGATGATTCTTCGTTCGATGCAACAGGCGAAATACGCGCCTGACCCGGATATTGGCCATTTTGGCTTGTCTTACGATCATTACACCCATTTCACATCACCCATTCGTCGCTATCCCGATTTAACCGTACATCGACTGTTAAAGCGGATCGTGCAAACCGGTGCACAGGATGATGCTGCACACTTGGTTCGAGAAGGGTTGCCTGATATGCAACGCATGGTGGCTTTGGGTGAGCATTGCTCGATGACTGAGCGGCGGGCTGATGAAGCCAGTCGTGACGTGGGGCAATGGCTAAAGTGCCAGTTTATGCGTGAAAAGTTGGGTGAAGAGTATCAAGGCACCATTACTGGTGTTGCGGGCTTTGGTCTATTTATTCTTCTTGATGCGCTCTTCGTCGAAGGAATGGTGCACGTGACCCAGTTGCCGGCTGATTATTGGGTATTCAGTGAACAACAACACACGCTAACCGGTGAGCGCACGCATCAGGTGTTCCGCTTGGCGGATTCCGTACGAGTCAAAGTCGCGCGCGTGGATCTTGATGCGCGTCGCATTGATTTTGCGCTTGCAGGTGATGGCCCCGTCGGTCGACCAAGAAAGTCCAGTGTGAGATCACGGTTGAAAGAAGGAAAGATCCCGGGGAAGAGTCAACCGAGGGATCGTTCGAAAAAATCAGGGAAGAAGCGCCGATGAGCCAGCATCGACGAAAGCCGTCGAAAAAACAGGACAATCCGGGACTGGTCGCAGTGTCGGGAATGCATCCTGTCCGAGTGGTATTAAAGCAAGATCGCGTCTCCGAAGTCTGGATCCGTGATGGTGCCAACGAACATCGATTGAAAGATGTGGTGATGACCGCGAAATCCCAAGGTGTTCGCGTGGTTGAGGTGGCCGCGCGTGATTTTGATGAGGCGGTCTCCGCAGAGACCAATCATCAGGGCGTGATTGCCTTGACCAAACCACGTGACATGGAGCCTGAAAATGCCTTACCGATTCTTTTGGATGGTTTGGATGACCCCTTGATACTGGTTCTGGATGGCGTGACCGATCCGCATAACTTTGGTGCTTGTCTTCGTTCTGCAGAAGCCTTTGGCGCAGCCTGTGTCGTGGTTCCTAAGGATCACTCGGCGCCGTTAAACCAAGTGGCAAGAAAAACATCATCGGGTGCGAGTGAACTGATTCCTGTGGTGAAAGTGACAAACCTCGCGCGATGTTTGCGAACACTGCAAAATGACGGCTTTTGGGTTGTTGGTGCGGCCGGTGAGTCGACCGTCGGGCTAGATGCAGCTGTTCATCAAGGACCAATGGCTTTGGTCATGGGATCCGAAGGTGGTGGGTTGCGCCGGTTGACCCGAGAGGTCTGTGATGCGCTGGTCGCAATCCCGATGCCTGGACAGATTGAAAGCCTCAATGTCAGTGTCGCAACCGGGGTCTTATTGTACGATTTTCAACATCGGCGTGGAGTTCTAGAAGCCTCCCGTGCTTATGAGGAGCGAGTGTAATGCGCTGTCCGTTTTGCCAAGCGCTAGATACCAAGGTGATTGATTCACGATTACATGCGGAAGGCTCACAGATTCGCCGTCGTCGTGTTTGCCCAGCCTGTGATCAGCGATTTTCCACTTACGAGAGTGCGGAGTTGGTAATGCCGCGTATTGTCAAAAGTAATGGGCAGCGCGAGAACTTTGATGAAGACAAATTACGCAGAGGTCTGATTCGGGCACTGGAAAAACGACCCGTCAGCACCGTGCAGATTGATGCCTGCATCCAACGAATTAAGCGTGCTCTGCAATCAGAATCCGATAAAGAAATTGAGTCTCGGCGGATTGGTGACCACGTGATGCGCGAGTTGAAGGCCCTCGATCAAGTCGCTTATGTGCGTTTTGCATCGGTCTACCGAAGCTTTAGTGATGTGACAGAGTTTATCGGTGAGATCGAGAAATTATCGGATGAGTGAGTATCGTGATCTCGAGCGTTTGGCAATGCGCCGAGCGTTGTTATTGGCCACTCAAGGACTCTATTCAACCGGAGAAAATCCTCGGGTGGGGGCCTGTTTCATCCAAGGCCAGGACATCATTGCCGAAGGTTTTCATCGCGCTCCGGGTCTGCCACATGCAGAAATCGAAGCAATTCGACAAGCTGCAGACGCGTCATTGCAGGGGTCGACCTGTGTCGTGACTTTAGAGCCCTGTTCTCATGTCGGAAAGACCGGTCCCTGCGCTGACGCTTTGATTCAAGCTGGCGTTTCTCGCGTGGTTGTGGCGATGGAGGATCCGAATCCATTGGTTGCTGGACAAGGACTCGCTCGGTTACGCGAGGCGAATATTGAAGTCGTGGTTGGGCTTTATGAAGCAGAGGCTCGTCGATTGAATCCTGGGTTTATTTCACGGATGACCACAGAAAGACCCTATGTGTGGTTGAAGTCGGCTGCGAGTCTTGATGGGAAGACCGCGATGGCAGATGGTGAATCGCAATGGATTACAGGAACAGAGGCCAGACGGGAGGTGCAGCAACTGCGCGCGCGGTGTCAGGCCTTGATGACTGGGATTGAGACGGTTTTGAAGGATGATCCGAGACTCACAGTCCGTTTTGAAGAGTCTGAGATCCGGCTACCTGAGGGTGTCGAGCCGCTTCAGCCGCTTCGGGTGATTCTTGATACGCATGGACGCCTTCCTGAGACAGGCGCGTTATTTGATGCAGAGGGACCGATCGTGTGGGTGACCGGCGATGATTATTCCCATCCGCAATACGAGTCCGGTCGGATTGAACGATGGGTGACACCACTGGTGGACGATCGAATCGATCTTCGGGCGGTCTTGCTGTCCCTGGCAGAGCGCGGGGTCAACGAGGTGTTGGTTGAGGCGGGTGCGACCTTGGGTGGATCGTTGATCAACCAAGGTTTGGTGGATCAGGGCGTTCTCTATCTCGCACCGAAACTCCTTGGGCGGTCCGCGCGATCCCTGTATGATGTCGCCCCCGCACAACTGGCTGATGCGCCAGAAGTTTTGATTCAGGAGATCCGTGCGGTGGGTGATGATCTTCGAATGGACTGGACACTAAGGACACGCGCATAACATGGCTTTGGCATCTGTCGAAACATTGATCGCTGATATCCGCGCCGGAAAAATGGTCATCTTAATGGATGATGAGGATCGCGAAAATGAAGGCGATCTGGTGTTGGCTGGGGCGCATTGCACGCCGGAACAAATTAACTTCATGGCCAGGCATGCCCGTGGTTTGATTTGTTTGACCCTGACCGAGTCTCGGTGTCGTCAGTTGGGTCTGCCACCGATGGTGGTTGAGAACACCGAACGACATAAGACCGCGTTTACCGTCAGTATTGAAGCCGCCGAAGGTGTGACCACAGGGATTAGTGCTGCTGACCGGGCTCGGACCGTTCAGGCGGCTGTTGCCGCAAATGCAAGGCCCAGTGATTTGGTGCAGCCTGGACATATTTTCCCGGTTCAGGCACGGCCTGGTGGTGTGTTAATGCGCGCAGGCCATACCGAAGCGGGTTGTGATTTAGCACGCCTGGCTGGTCTTGAACCGGCAGCCGTGATTTGTGAAATCATGAATGACGACGGCTCCATGGCGCGTCGTCCAGAATTGGAGGCCTTTGCCGAGGCTCATGGACTTGCCATTGGAACCATCGCGGATTTAATTCAGTACAGAGCGACCACTGAGACGACCGTTGAAATGGTTCGCGAAGAAGCCATCGAGACAGAGTTTGGCCCCTTCCGTTTGCAGATGTTCCAGGATCAGATTTTAGGTGGCACTCATCTGTGTTTAATCAAAGGGCAGCCCTCTCCGGATCGGCCTTGTTTGGTTCGAGTGCATGTTCCGGACACCTTGCGTGATTTGGTGCAAGTGTCTTGGCAGGGTCGTGGCAGTTGGCCATTGCCGCAAGCGTTGAAAATGGTCGCCGATGCCGGAGAAGGTGTGGTGGTGATCTTGGAGAATCGGGGCGATGAGCCGATTGAAGAACGGTTGGCGCAGTATGTGGGTGACACCTTACCGAAGCCTGGTACACGATTGGTTCCATATTTAACCGTTGGGACGGGTTCGCAAATCTTAAAGCACGCGAATGTGGGTAAAATGCGTCTGTTATCGACGCCAATGAAATTCAGCGCAATCTCGGGGTTTGATCTTGAGGTTGTGGAATATGTGGAATACGAGGGGTAAACCCATGCAAATGATTGAAGGACAATACACAGAAGCCGACGGCCGCTATGCCATCGTGGTTGGACGGTTTAACCAGTTTGTGGTGGACTCGTTGGTTGAAGGCGCAGTTGATGCCTTGGTGCGTCATGGAGTGGATGAGGACAACATCACCGTGATCCGTGTCCCTGGGGCTTATGAAATCCCACTCGCTGCTCAGGCAGTGGCTGAGAAGGGCGACGTTGATGCGATTATCGCCTTGGGTGCGGTGATTCGTGGATCCACGCCACATTTTGATTATGTTGCCGGTGAGTCTGCCAGTGGCTTGAACAAGGTGCAGATGGACACTGGTGTTCCTTGTGCATTTGGCGTGTTGACCGTTGATACCATCGAGCAAGCGATTGAGCGTGCGGGTACCAAAGCGGGGAATAAGGGCGCAGAAGCGGCATTGGTTGCGATTGAAATGGTCTCGGTACTGAGACAGATCAGTGAGTGAGACACAGCCGGCTCAGCCGACGGCTTCACAGCGCCACCGAGCGCGCGAAGCGATCATTCAGGCGCTCTATCAATGGGAGCTCTCCGGTTATCCGCTGACTCAGGTGGTCGCCATGTTTCGGGCCGATCATGATCTGAAGCGTGCGGATACCGCGTTTTTTCATGATGCTTTATCGGCCATTGATCTGAATCATGACACGTTGGTGGATGCGTTAAAGCCGTATTTATCGCGTGAATTTGCTGAGTTGACGCCCATTGAGCGCAATATTCTGTTGCTCGGAGCCTATGAGTTGTCTTATCGCATTGATATTCCGTTTCGAGTGGTGATTTCTGAAGCGGTGGCATTGAGTAAGAAGTTTGGTGCCACCGATGGTCATAAATTCGTCAACGGTGTTCTGGATCAGCTTGCTGTGAACGCGCGGGCGATTGAAGTTCAAGCACACGGGTCTCGTGAACGAGTTTGAACTGATTCAAACCTACTTTCAGAGGGATGCTCTGGATCCCTCCGTGATTCTTGATAATGGTGATGATGCCGCGGTTTTTTCTCCGCGATTGGATTGTGAGACGGTGGTCTCTGTGGATTCTGTCATTGCCGGCCGTCATGTCCCAGATCTCTGTCCTCCAGATGGGTTTGCCGCTCGGTTAATCGGTCGAGGACTGAGTGATCTAGCCGCCATGGGTGCCACTCCACGGTATGTTTTATTGTCGTTAAGTTTGCCAACACTTGAGGTTGGTTGGGTGGAGCATTTCGCCCAACGTTTCCATCAGTTGTGTGTGCGTTTTGGTGTTGATCTCATCGGGGGTGACACAACCAAAGGACCCTTGAGCGCCCATATCACTGTGATCGGGGATGTGCCGACAGGGATGGCGGTTAGTCGACAAGGCTTAAAGCCAGGCGATGATCTGTGGCTATTTGGACCAGACTTAGGTGGTGCAAGAGCCTACCTCGATGTCTTGCAGAACACTCAGGCCGATCATGCACTTTGGGCAGAGCGCTATTGGCGTCCTGAGCCACAGTTCGATTTCGGTATCGCGTTGCGTGATGTGGCGAGTGCCATGATCGATATTTCTGATGGCCTTTGTCAGGATCTCATGCATTTGGTCGAGCGAGCGAAGAAACCCGCGTCGATCAAACTGCAATCTAAGATGATTCCGCTGTGTGCGGATTTAGTCGACCGACTGGGTACTCAAACAGCACTCGAATATGCACTTACCGGTGGTGATGATTATTGTCTCTTAGCATCGATTCCCTCGACGGCGCGAGTCCCTGAAGGTGGGCATCGTATTGGTCTGGTTGTGCAGCCAGAGAATGAATCTATCCTCTTGGATGGGCAGCCACTGCCTGCATCTTGGCAGTTGGGATGGGATCACAGTCGATGAATCAACTGAAATTCTGGGTTGCCGTTGGGCTTGGGAGCGGGCTGTCTCCGAAGGCCCCAGGAACCACTGGAACCCTCGGCATACTGCCTTTGCTGATCGTGGTTTGGGATGCATCCTTCTTCGTTTGGGGACTTGGTTTTGTGGCGCTTTGTGCGCTTTCGATTTGGAGTATTCCTGAGGCTGGCCGTCGACTTGGGGAGCCTGATCACGGTCAGATCGTCATTGATGAATGGGCCGGTATGTGGCTTGCCGCCTTTGGAATCAATGCCTTTACGGAGGCGTCTGTCGGGATTGGTCTTGTTGTTGGCTTTATTGGTTTTCGAGTATTCGACATCGCCAAGCCTTGGGCTGTCTCTTGGTGTGAAAAACATCTCCCTGGTGCCTGGGGTGTTTTGATGGATGACGTGGTGGCGGGCGGATATGTTCTTATTCTTGCGCTGGTCTTTGGTATGCTTAGCGGCCACTCAGGATAAGACCATGACCATCGAACACATCGACAACTGCCAACTCCCGACCCAATGGGGCACCTTTGACATGCATGGATTTCGGGAAACCGAATCTGGCAAGGAGCATGTGTGTCTGGTGATGGGCGATCCAGGCCATGAACAACCGGTATTGATCCGAGTGCATTCGGAATGTTTGACGGGCGATGCGCTGTTTTCTCAACGTTGTGATTGTGGCGCGCAGCTTGAGCATGCCATGGCAGCTGTTGCGGCGAAAGGCTCGGGGATCATTTTGTATTTGCGCCAGGAAGGTCGCGGTATCGGTCTTCTCAACAAAATTCGTGCCTATCACTTGCAGGATGAAGGGGCAGATACTGTGGATGCCAATGAAGCCCTAGGCTTTGCAGCGGACCAGCGTGATTATTCGATTGTTGGACCGATGTTGCGTCATTTTGGTGTCACAGAGGTCGAATTATTGACCAATAATCCAAGAAAAGTTGAGGCACTGGAGTCACTTGGGATATCAGTGGTGAAACGGCATTCGATCGAGACAGGTCTGACGCCGCACAATCAGAACTATCTGAAAACCAAACTGAATCGGCTGGGTCACTTACTCAGCCAATCTGAAAACTTCAGCTAAGCCGCTCTAAAATCGCGGCGGTGATGCCGCGAGCATCGAGTCCGACGCGCTCAAGCATTGCTTCAGGCTTACCGTGAGCTTCAAACCGATCAGGAAGGCCTAAACTGAGTAAGGCGACGGACAAGCCTTGATCCACGTAAAATTCACCAACCGCAGATCCTGCCCCACCCATGCGCTGATGCTCTTCAACCGTGACGATGAGTTTGGCGTCGGCATGTTGCCTTAAGGTGTCCTCATCGAGTGGTTTGACCCAGCGCATATCGATGACTGTGGCATCCAAGGTGTCGGCTGCTTCGAGAGCTGCAAACACGCGCGATCCAAAGCCTAAGATGACGATTCCAGACTGTCCTTCGCGACGAACGACCGCTTTTCCGACATCGACCGTATTGAGGCTACCATCTGGCAATTCACCAGGCCCTTGACCTCGCGGATAGCGCACAGCAGCTGGGCCTGGATGTTGATAACAGGTTGAGAGGAGTAAGCGGCACTCGGCCTCACTGGAGGGTGCTGCAATGATGATTTCAGGAAGCGTTCGTAAATATGCGTAGTCATAGACACCCGCATGGGTTGGCCCATCTTCACCGACGAGGCCTGCTCGATCAATGGCGAAGGTCACATCCAACCCTTGCACACAGACATCATGAATCACCTGATCATAGGCGCGCTGCAAGAAGGTGGAGTAAATGGCAATCACAGGTTTGCTGGTTTGTGTGGCCAATCCTGCACCAAGGCAGACTGCGTGTTGTTCGGCAATGGCGACATCGTAGTAACGATCAGCGAATCGATTCGAGAATTCAATCAGATCAGAGCCTTCGCGCATGGCAGGCGTGATGCCAACCAGTCGTGAATCCTGTTCGGCCATGTCACATAACCACTGGCCAAAAATATTCGAGTAGGTTGGTTTCGGTGTTGCTTCGGAGTCTGATTTGGCTTTGAGTTTTCCGATTGCGTGATATTTGATGGGATCATCTTCGGCGGGCACAAAACCGCAGCCTTTTTGTGTGACCACATGGAGGAATTGTGGCCCAGAAAGGTCCTTCATATTTTGCAATGTGGTGACAAGACCTGTGATGTCATGGCCATCGATGGGCCCGATGTAGTTAAACCCAATCTCTTCAAAGAGTGTGGCTGGGCTGACCATTCCTTTGAGATGCTCTTCGGTCTTTTTGGCAAACTGGGCCAGTGGCGGCAGGGGTTCGAGCAGTTTTCGGGCCTCATCACGGCTTCGTGTGTAGGCTTTGGATGACAGGAGTTTGGCGAGGTAATCCCGAATACCACCGACATTTCTTGAAATCGACATGTCGTTATCATTGAGGATCACAAGCAGATTGGCTTTTTCACTCGCAGCATGGTTGAGCGCCTCAAAAGCGAGGCCTGCCGTTAAAGCGCCATCACCAATCACCGCTACATGCCGACGACTGGATTGATTGATTTTCGCATCCAGTGCCATTCCAAGGGCAGCACTGATGGAGGTGCTCGAGTGTCCAACGCCAAAGGTATCGTAAGGGCTTTCTTTGCGATCTGGGAAGGCTGCGAGGCCTCCTTCTTTGCGGATGGTGGTGAGCTGTTCACGACGCCCAGTCAGGACTTTGTGCGGGTAGGCCTGATGACCAACATCCCAAACCAGTTGGTCAAAGGGTGTGTCCAGACAGAAATGCAAGGCCACAGTCAGTTCGACCACTCCAAGCCCGGCCCCAAAGTGGCCCCCTGAGATGCCAACGGAGTACAGCAGATACTCTCTGACTTCATCAGCCACCTGCCGGAGTTGGTCTCGATGTAATGAACGGAGATCATTCGGTGAGTTGATGCCTTCCAGTAATGGAATACTCGGGCGTTCACCCGGGATCGTGTGGAAGAGTTTCATGGATGGCATTAATTCGTTCGCTCCACGCTTAATCGCGCTAATGTTTCTAACATGGTGGTGTCTTTGTCGATCCGCGCAAGGGCGTTGAGGGCAATTTCGACTAATGCAGAAGCTTCTTGTCCACTGGCTTCGATGCCCATCAAGCTTGGAAAGGTCGATTTACCGAGCATTTGGTCGCGACCCTGTGTCTTTCCTAACGTTTCTGTCGAAACGGTCTCATCGAGAATGTCATCCTGGATCTGAAAGGCTAAACCGATCGCTTCACCGGCTTCTGTGAGTGCATCCCAGTCAGAGTCGCTCGGTTCGCCACAGGCCGCGCCCATCAGCAGACTGGCAGTGATCAGTGCACCGGTTTTTTTCGCGTGCATCGCCTTTAAGGCATCAAGAGAGACTGCCTTGCCTTCCGATTCCAAATCGATGGCTTGCCCCAAGGCCATGCCTTGAAACCCCACAGCATCACCTAAGAGCCTGAGTTGTTTCACGCGGTGGGCATCGGTTCGCGAATCGTCTTGACCAAGAATCGAAAAGGCCAGTGCTTGCAGTGCATCACCCGCCAAAATAGCGGTCGCCTCATCAAAGGCGATATGCGTTGTGGGTTGACCCCGGCGTAATGCGTCATCATCCATGGCGGGTAAATCATCATGGATCAGTGAGTAGGCGTGGAGCAGTTCAACCGAGATGGCAGCTGCGTCTGCCGAATCTTGGGAGGCGCCGACTGCTTCGGCTGCCGCATAGACTAATGCCGGGCGCAAACGTTTACCGCCCCGAAGGACGCTATATCTGGCGGCCTCTAAGAGCTTGGAGTCGCCCAAATGGGTGCCAAGTGCATGGTCTAATGCTGCATCAATCCGAATTCGGATGTGGTCGAGCCAATCTTCATCCAATGCGTTCAGGCCTCCGGATCAAAAGGCGCTTCTTCGCCAGACTGTTTGATTTCAGTGACTTTCTGAGAAGCCGTATCCAGGATTGCGTGACACTCTTTCGCTAACTTGACGCCTTTTTCAAAGGCTTCCAGAGAGGTGTCCAGTGGCATGGACCCTTGTTCCATCTGGCGGACAAGCGCCTCGAGCTCTGCGAGTTTTGCTTCAAATGATGGTGTGGTGTTTGAATCAGACATCCTCAGGCCCCGATAAAGAAGGTGTGGTAAACAAGTCGCACAACGACACCCAAGATCATGAGGCCAAGACCAATCCGGTTCACGACAAATTCCTGGCGGGTCAACTCGAGACGTTTCTGCCAGAAAAAGATCACGGCTTTAAAATCACCTGTTCGCTTGATATAGAGCGCAAATGATAGAAGCACGATCAAGGCGCCAAGGCCAAGTGAGCCCTGTTCGACTTGGACTAGCCAATCCATGGGTTATTCCTTTTTTGTAATTTGCGATGCTGCGACTGATTCCAACCGCGTGATTGCACCATTATAGCGCCACTCGTAGATCACTTGTGCGGAGAGTACACGTTGAACGTAATTTCGAGTTTCAGTAAAGGGAATCGAAGCCACCCAGGCATCCAGAGGCATCGATTCATCGGGCATCCACTGTTTCACACGATGCGGTCCCGCATTATAAGCCGCTGTGGCCAGAGCTGGATGGCCAAATCGTTCGAGCTGTTTGGCCAGATAATAACTGCCGATCCGGATATTCGTGGATGGATTGATGAGGGTGTTATTGCCCCGCCATCTGAGATTGAGCTCTTTGGCGGTTTGGCGACCAGTTCTTGGCATCACTTGCATCAGTCCAAGGGCGCCAGCAGGACTTCGGATGTCATGCATGAACAGACTTTCTGACCGCATCAGCCCAGACAGCCAAGATAGCGAAATATCGTGGCGTTTGGCCGCATTCTTCAGGGGTTTCTCAAAAGCGAGCGGGTAGCGTAGTTCGTAATCATCGGTGAGTCCTGATTGATGGGCGGTGACTGCAGACCGTGAGTGCCAATTCCAGCGGTTGGCAAGGATAGCTGCTGCTTTTTGTTCTTCTTCATCCAATCGTCCTGTGACAAAGTCCCATTGTCTGCGAGCCATGACGGTCAGCCCCTCTTCAAACAACAGTCGCGCGACGGTGACATCGGTTCTCTCATTGACCTTTGCGATCAATGTTTCGGGTGGGCGTTTGGTTTTTGGTGCGAGGTTGTAAGCAATCCCCAGATAGTCAGCAGCTAAGAATCCATACCAGGAGTTGGATTCGGCAACCTTGCGAAATCCTTCAAATGCGAGATCTGAGTTTCCGGTCATCGCCAATGCTCGGGAGGCCCAATAATTCCATTCAATTTCGTTGCGCTCTTCTGGGGCGAGCTGAGAAATTGCTGTCAGGACATCGGCCCATTCTTGGAAGTGAATAAAATATCGCACCCGCCAATGGTTCAAGATCGGGTGTGATGGAAGGTCCATGCGAAGCAGTGGAGCAGCCGCGGGATCTAAGTTGATCGCCATGGTCCGTGCTGCACCTAAAATGGCCTGCTCTCTGACAGCATCAGGAATCTCTCGATTTTTGATCAATTCGAGGAGTCGGTCGGGATTGCGGCTCGCGAGTCGTGATGCGGCCATATCCACCCATTCTGGAAATTGGGCAGCTTGTTTGGTCAAAAATGCAGCAGGTTGCCTGCGCGCCTGAGCCCAAGCATTGATGTGCTTGGTGGCAGATTGATCCAAGGGCTTGGCAAGCCATCTCGCCAACTGAAGCTGACGTTTCTCCAGTGCATGATCAATCCTGCGAAGACGAACTTCCTTCGTGATCAATCCACGTTGTTGAATCAATGAAAATAGGGTATCGCAGGCTTTTGGCTGGCTTTTTCCATGGGTCCACAAGCGAACAGCCTCGCGATGATCGGCATCTTTGGCTTGCTTGAGGCGGTAGCGCGCTTCGAGCTTGTAACAATTCAGCTCAACGCTATCGGTTGGTCGATAGAGAAAGAGAAAGTCTTTGTGCCAGTTGGCTCGGCCGAGTCGAAATAGCTTTTTCCAACGCAGATTGGCAATGGCTGCACTATCGGGATATTGCGCCATTAAAGTTTCGAGGTCTTGCGCAGAAATCGATCCCAGACGTTTTTCTGTCGACTCAGCGATGAGTTCGGGATAGAGCGGGGAGTCTTGCCAGGCATTTTTCAGTGCGTGACTGATTTTTCCGGTTCGTTCGACCGAGACCCATGCTCGGGTAAAGGAATCAGCGGTCGCCGCTGTTACCGTGCCCATGGCTACGCATCCGATGATCGCGATTCTTTTGATAATGTCGCTGATGCCTTGCACATGCACCTCTTTGCCCAAACACTGTCAGTGTGACGAAACCAATCGTCAGTCGCAATGGGGGGAGTGATCATGGCGCAAATTCTTTTAACCGGTGCTACTGGGTTTGTGGGCGACGCCCTACTGCCTGCATTGCTGAATGATGGTCATTCGCTGATCTGCCTGACGCGTGATCCGAACAAGGCGGCCAAACGGTTCTCGACAATTGCTGCATCGATCCAGTGGATCAGTGACGTAGAGCAGGTTACAGCCATGCCTGAGTACGTGATTAATTTATCCGGTGAAGGGATTGCGGATTCCCGATGGACCGATCGCCGAAAGCGAGTCCTGCGCGCGTCTCGGATCGCGGTGACCGATGCGTTAGTCAAGCATTTCAATTCGCTCCCCGGTGAGCCATCTGTGGTGATCTCAGGAAGTGCTGTTGGTTACTATGGACCCCAGACTCAGGAAGTCACCGAAGACCATGTGCCTGGATGGGATTTTGCGGCCCGTTTGTGTGCAGATTGGGAGGCGTCAATCGATCGGCTGGAGACTGATCAAACCAAAGTTTACAAATTACGAATCGGCGTCGTGCTTGGCCGTCCGGGTGGGTTTTTGGGCCGCCTGGAGTTGCCATTTAAGCTCGGCCTCGGTGGGCCTCTAGGGAACGGTCGCCAACAGTTTTCATGGATTCATCGGGATGACTTAGTGGCCATGATCCGTTGGCTGACGTCTGGGACTCCTGATGCCGGCGCCTATAACGCCACCAGTCCACACCCGGTGAGTAATCAAGAATTCACCCAAACCTTTGGTCGTGTGCTGAAACGTCCAACCGTTCTTAGAGTGCCTGAATTTCCGATGCGGATGGTGTTGGGGGAACTTGCGGATTTGTTATTTCAAGGACAGGCGGTCATCCCAAAGCGCGCGCTCGATCAGGGTTTTCAATTTGATCACCCTGATCTTGAGGAGGCGTTAGAGCATTTATTCCGGTGAGACGCGAGCCAGTGCCCCTTGTGTCAATACCCGAACCCGCTGTCCTTCACGGAAGACGTTAACGTTATCGACTTCCTGCACAATCGAAAGGGTTTTTCCTGAGTCCATCTTGATGGTGAGTTCGAGGCCCTGTGTTCGCGTGGCTTGTTCTTCAATCATGCTTCCGACGACCGCACCGCCGACTGCACCCAGGATCGTAAAGATTTGTTGGCCTTTGCCCTCGCCAACTGATGATCCCGCAACCCCGCCGATGATGGCGCCGGGTAATTGCCCTGCTCCGGATTGTTTGCCTTCGATCACCACAGGGTTGGTGCTTAAGACTGTGCCAAATTCGACTTCTTGGACTTGTCGGGCTTCTGACCTCGAATAGGTGCTGCCCTGAAGCCCTGAGACGCAACCAGTGAGCCCCACTGTTAAAAGGCTGATACTGATTGCTGTGAGGATTGATCGGTTCATCCTGTACTCCCTAGTCACGTTGTGATGTTTGAATGTCATATAGTGTCATCGAATTGTGATTTAAACGTGACACTCTGCCATAGTAATACTGTTAATGACTTGCCTGGGGCCCGCCATTCCATGACCAAAAAAACCTTCGTACTTGATACTAACGTTCTTCTGCATGATCCGATGAGTGTATTCAATTTTCATGAACATGCAGCGGTGATTCCGATGACTGTCCTTGAAGAGCTGGATGATATTAAAGATCGGAAGAAAAATGTCGCTGCTGAAGCACGCTCGGCGATTCGGATGATTGATGAGGTGCTCGGGCATTCGACCCCAGAGGCGATCGCGCGTGGAGTCGAGATCCCAATTGCCTTGAAGGGAGACAGTGGTACGCAACTGGGGACCTTAGCGATTCATCGCTCACCGCTCGCTGATGAATCAAAAGGTCGGCTTGATGACATTGAGTCCAATGACAACCGGATCATTAATTGCGCGCTTGAGATTCAAAATAGCGATCCATCGCGAGAAGTGATCCTAGTGACCAAAGACATCAATATGCGCTTAAAAGCCTTGGGCGCCGGTTTGAATCGCGTCGAGGATTATCGGCGAGATCAGTTGGTCAGCGATGTGGAATTGCTCCCGTCGGGTCACTTGGAATTTGACACTGAATTTTGGACGTTGGTGTCCGATGTGGATTCTTGGAGCGAAGGGGCGAAAACCTACCATCGAGTCCCGAAGACGATATTTACGGAAGAAATTTATGCCAATCAGTATGTGATTGATTCCACCGATGAGTTCGCCGCACGCATCAGTCAAATCGAAGACGATTCTGTGGTGTTGTTGGATATTGGTCGTCATCGACTGGAAGAGATGGAAGCTTGGGGTATTCGTCCGCTCAATGTGTATCAGGGAATGGCAATGCATGCCTTGTTGGACCCAGGCCTTGATCTGAACCTATTGATTGGGGCGGCAGGGTCTGGAAAAACGCTATTATCACTGGCCTGCGCACTTGAGATGGTGGTTGAGCAAAAACGCTACTCGAAGATTGTGGTCACCCGGTCGACGCCACCTGTGGCGGAAGATATCGGTTTCCTCCCAGGCACGGAAGAAGAAAAAATGATGCCATGGTTAGCGGCGATTCATGACAATCTAGAGGCACTTCATGAGCATGATGATAATCCGGAAGCGTCGATTCGATTTGCCCTGGAAAAAGGCAATATTCAGTTTAAATCGTTGAATTTTATTCGGGGTCGCTCGATTCAGGATGCGATGATTTTGCTGGATGAGTCACAAAATTTAACCCCGCAGCAACTCAAGACCATCATTACTCGGTGTGGCAAAGGCTCAAAAATTGTGTGTTTGGGGAATCTTGCGCAGATCGACAGCAACTATCTCACCGCGTTAACCTCCGGGTTGACCTATGTGGTTGAACGATTCAAGGGTTGGTCGGGAGCCTCAACACAGCATTTGGAAGGTGTCGTGCGCTCACGTCTGGCCTCTTATGCGGAGCAAAATCTGTAAGTGCGCATTTGGATTCTTTTGGTTGGTTTGGTCGGGCTCATTGTCTTGAGCCTTGGCGCTGTTCCGGTCCATTTTGATGAAGCGCAATACACCACTTGGCTTGCCCA
Source organism: Litorivicinus sp. (assembly GCA_009886945.1). Taxonomy (GTDB): domain Bacteria; phylum Pseudomonadota; class Gammaproteobacteria; order Pseudomonadales; family Litorivicinaceae; genus HIMB30. The sequence continues at coordinate 8,300 of QXYM01000109.1, read as the reverse complement.
TCCAGATTTAAGTTACCAAACCAAAGGCCCGTTGGTGACAGCGGTTCAGTCGCTCACCCATGGGATCGAGTGGCTTCCACAACTGGTTCAAGTCAGGCTTCCCGCCTGGATTGCTTGGCTACTATCCGGTGTTCTTTTGGTGTGGTTGGGTCGACTTGCCGGTTTTGACCAAGAGGCTGGGCGTCGATTATTGATCCTTTTTGCCACCAGTCCGATGATTTTTGCGTTGGGCATGGTGCATACCACGGATATTTGGCTACTCTTTTTCATGTTGTTGGCCTTGTGTGCGTTTGCCTCGATTTTGCATTGTCGACCGAATCAGCAAACTGAGCTTTGGTGGCTGTTACTGGGTGCCTCGCTTGGCTTGGGGGCGCTTGCGAAGTTATCGATCGCACTGGTGCCTTTGTCGATCTTGCCTTGGGTCGTGATACGAAGTCCGCGACTCATTTTTACCCCGGGGCCCTATCTGGGGGCGCTCTTATGTGGCTTTGTCATGACTCCTTGGATTCTGTGGAATTTAGATCATGAGTTTGCCCACCTCTCGCATGAGTTTGGCCATGTGGATTCCGAGAACGATAGCCTTTGGCATACGATTGATTGGATTCCAATCGTCCTGATCTCAGCGATTCCGGTCATGCTTTTGTCACTGTTTGGTGGGTTAAAGGTCAAGCTTGATGATTTGGCGAACGAACGTGAAGAAGCGGTTCGGGACATGCTTCGATACAGTTTCTGCGCACTCATTGTGCTGTTTGTCATCAAAGGATTCATGGGCGAAGTGCTTTTAAACTGGGTGTTGCCTCTTGTACCTGTGTTGTTGATGATTTTTGCGATGCGGATGCGTTGGTCCCCCGCCAATACCTTGATTGCGGGCACGGTTCAGATGGGCATTTTGGTCGCACTGATTTATCCCTATGCATTGGGATTAAGTATGAACCAGGATCCGTTTCAAAAGATCAGAGGTTGGGATCGTGTAGTTGAGGCGGCTGCCGAGCGCGCGGGTCCGACAGAGGTAGTGACCACCGATCATTACTCAACGTTGGCCTGGGCCTTATATTTTTGGCCATCGGATATCGATCATGATCGGCGATATCTGTCGCCAACAGGGCAAGTGATTCCGAGCGTGACACGCAGACGAAACCAATATGACAATTGGGATGTGTTGAATCGTCCTTACCCTTCATTGGTTCACATCGGCCAGTACTCTGAGCAATTGGCCAGGCGTTGTCTTGAGTTTCAAGACCTAGGAGAAGTGTCGCAGGTGATGCCAGACGGCACCATTCGCTCCACCCTAAATGTCTTTCGTTGCCTCGGCTTTAGCCCAGACCCTCCATGGCCTTTGGTGAATTCCCATTAATGGGTCATGAGGCAGAGCGTCGGTTGAGTGGGTTCCTTTGGTGGATAACGACATAGCTGAATCTGTCTGAAGCCATGGCGATGCCGCGTCGTGACTGCATGGGCTGGGTCATGGTCCATGATTGTTTTGACAAGAGCATCTAAGGCATAGTCATCAGGGGGCGCGATCCAAACCCTGGCTTGTCTCGGAAGGAGAGGGATGATCTTTTGCACGATTGGACTGAGAGCCCGGCGTTGGCCAGTTCGATCGTAGTGACGGATGAGTTGCATGATGGTCTCATTGCCGAGAAACCAGGCCTCTGTGAGTGAATTGATCTCGAATGGTCCGACTTGGAGATGCCGCCGACAGAGATGACACAATAACTGTCGAGTCGTGTTTTGACACTGGATGCAGGGTTCGCTGTAAAGTTTTGTGACCTTCATAGAATTGACGAGTCCTCCAATTTGCTCTTCAATGCCCTGAAAATGTTTCATGTTGAAAGGTAGAAGTATGTTGCAAGCACAGCGTTTGGTATTGATTGATGCACTGATGGACAGGGGTCAGAGCCAGGTGCGGACACTCCTTTTGGTGTTAGCCGGTTCAATGGTCTTGACGCTGTCAGCGAAGGTTCAGGTTCCATTTTATCCAGTCCCAATGACCCTTCAGACGTTAGTGGTCTTGTTGATTGGTGTTGCTTTCGGTTGGCGGATGGGCTTTGCCACGGTGTTGGCGTATCTGGCTCAAGGAGCCATGGGATTGCCAGTGTTTGCTGGAACACCTGAAAAAGGCCTTGGTCTGTTGTACATGGCTGGTCCTACCGGTGGATATCTCGTGGGCTTTGCGTTGGCGGCCGCGGTCACCGGTTGGCTAGCTGAGCGTGGGTTGGACCGCTCTGCAATTGGAACTGCGGTTGCGATGGTTGCAGGTAACGTTGTCATTTATGCCTGCGGATTGGTATGGCTCTCGAATTTCGTGGGCATGGAGAAGGCCGTCGCTTTTGGGATGACGCCATTTTTATTCGGTGATTTGGTCAAGGTGGCATTGGCGACCGCAACACTCCCGATGCTTTGGAAGTTCATCAACCGCCACCAATTGTGATGGTGTGAGGCGACTTATTGAGTCGCCTCAAATTCCTCAAGAAGGACCGCATGGCTTGCCAGTCCGAGCCTCGGTCCATACTGCGTAATTAAGTATCCCGACGCATGTACGCCAAAGCGTGCAGATCGTTCAAAATCCCAGCCATTGGCTTGTCCAAACAGAAACGCCCCTGCAAACATATCGCCGGCACCGTTCGTATCAACGGGTGTCACAGTCCGACCAGGAACATCGATGCGCGTCTGTCCATCAAACACCGAGGCACCATCTTTGCCGCGGGTACATACCCATTGCCTCGCAGTATTTGAGAGTGCTGACAGTGCGTCTTCAATGGATGCCTGTCCAGTCCAAGTCATGGCCTCCTGCTCGTTACAAAACAGTAAGTCCACACCATCACCGACCATGTCTGTGACTTGATCTTTAAAATAGGTAACCATGGCGGGGTCTGAGAATGTCAGTGCGATCTTAATGCCTGTTTCTTTGGCGATTTGATGCGCGCGGATCGCGGCTTCTCGCGCCTTCTCTGAACTGGCCAAATAGCCTTCAATGTAGAGCATGTCAGAAGCTTTCAGGGCGTCTTCGTCAAGCTCATGGGCACCCAGGTCACCAGTGATTCCCAGAAAGGTATTCATCGTCCGTTCCGCATCGTCGGTCACCATGACCAAGCAGCGGCCGGTCGTGCCCGCTTCTCGGATTTGATCAAGGTTGGTGGCGACCCCGGATTCGACTAAGTCTTGGTGATAGAAAGCACCCAGTTCATCGTCGGCGACTTTGCAGCTATAAAACACGCGAGATCCAAAGTTGGCCGCAGCAATCAATGAATTCGCGGCAGACCCTCCGGACGCCTGTTTTTTCAAGACGGCCTGATTACGCAGTTGCTCTTCGAGACCGATCAACTGCGAATCATCGATCAAGGTCATCATGCCTTTTTCGACGCCCAGTGCCTCAAGCAGCGCATCTGAGACGTGGTATTCGGTGTCAACAAGGGCATTGCCGAGACCATAAACATCGTAGTGCGCCATCAAAGGACCTTCGCAATCGCGTCGCAGAGGGGATCGATATTCGCAGGCGTGATTCCTGCGACATTGATGCGACCAGAGCCGACGATGTAGATGTGATTGTCATGACGAAGTTTCAGGACTTGGTCTTGGCTGAGCCCTGAAAAACTGAACATCCCTTTTTGGTGGTTGATAAAATCGAAGTCAACGGTTTGCTGGCGATCAGTCATGCCCTGTACAAAGGCTTGGCGCATGTGTTTGATCCGAGCGCGCATCTCAGCCAACTCTTGAATCCACAGTGCTTTCAAAGAATCCTCACCGAGGATGGTTGCAACAATCTTGCCGCCATGAGCAGGTGGGCTTGAGTAAATGGCTCGGATTGCTGCTTGAATATGACTGAATGCATTGACCGCTTCTTCAGCAGTCTCTTCCACAACGGTAATTGCGCCGATTCGCTCGTTGTACAGACCGAAGTTCTTGGAATACGAGCTGGCAACCAAAACCGCTAAGCCTGCGTTGAGCAGAACATGAAGACCAGATCGATCTTCTTCTAAGCCTTCACCAAATCCTTGATAGGCAAAGTCGACCAGACAAACCAAATTTTTCGCAGTCGCCTGATGCGCGATCGCTTCCCAGGCGGCTTGGTCAAGATCGATACCGGATGGGTTGTGGCAACAACCGTGAAGGATCAGGACGTCGCCATCGGCGACGCCTTCTAAGTCAGCCATGAAGCCTTCGCCATTTAAGCCTTGAGACGCTCGATCGTAGTAACGGTAATCCTTCACAGGGAAGCCGGCGGCCTCAAAAATGGTGCGATGATTGGCCCAACTTGGATTGGAAAGCCAGACGGTTGCTTGAGGTCTTGCGCGTTGTAAAAAGTCGGCGGCTACACGTAAGGCACCAGTCCCACCAGGAGTTTGCGCGGTTTTTGCACGGCCTTCGCGAATGATGGCATGGCCCTCTCCGAAGAGAAGTTCTTGCGTATGGCTGGCGACTTCCGGAACACCTGGGATCGAGAGGTAGCTCTTGCTAGTTTCAGTCTCAAGCAAGCGTCTCTCGGCTTGCTTGACGGCTTCTAAGATCGGCGTTTGACCTGTGGCGTCCTGATAAACGCCAACACCCAAATTGATTTTGTCAGGATGAGTATCTGCTTTAAAGGTTTCAGTGAGGCCAAGGATGGGATCGGCGGGAGCCAGGTCGAGTTGGAACATTGAAGTCACTCCAGAGACATCAGTCGGGAAAGGCGCGATTGTCGCATAATTTTGCTCGCAAACGCGAGGTTCGATCAGGCTTGGGGGAGGATAGCGCGGAGCGCTGCACGTGTCGGTCGCGGGAGTCCTTCCACAGTCAGATCGGGATTGTTGGGATCTAGCGCATGCTCAAAGGATTCAAATCGCATCCAGTCAGTTCTCCGCTGTTCGTCGGTGGTGGTGATCGAGACATCAAGGCACTCGATGTCTTGAAACCCAACACGACTGAGCCACCGGGATAAAGCGGCAACTGAGGGTAAAAACCAGACGTTATTCATCCGGGCGTATCGATCCGGTGGAAGCAAACAGGCAGTCTCATCGCCGTCGATCACCAAGGTCTCAAGGATGAGTTGGCCACCTGGTTTGATCCATCGCTTTAATTGCTCAAGATGATGGATTGGGTCTTTTCTGTGGTACAGCACACCCATCGAAAATACCGTATCAAAGGCAAGAATCCCTGCGTCGAACTCTTCAAGAGTGACAGGCAGAGATGCAGCCTTCGGGTTACCGAGGAGGTGCTTGACCAAGGCGAATTGGCAATGAAATAACACGCTCGGATCAATGCCCAAGACCTCTGACGCACCTGCCTCAAGCATCCGCCATAAGTGATAGCCAGAGCCCGAGCCAACATCCAGGACACGATGACCGTTGAGATCGAGATGGGCTTGCAGTCGATCCCATTTCAGATCAGAACGCCACTCGGTCTCTAAATGAATCCGACCAAATTGAAATGGACCTTTGCGCCAGGGCATCAATCCTTCGAGGACTGATCGGAGCGACGCCTCAGCATCGGGTGGAATGGAGGCTAGACCCACGAAGCGTCCAAACATGGCCTGATCGGATTCGATGGTGGGTGTTTCTGCGAGCGCCTTTGACCAACGAGTCAAGTCACCATGACTGAGTCGTCGATGAATCAGCGGTTGATGCGTATTGACCAATGCTTCAAGCCATGGGAGATCTTGGTGCGTCCACGCATGGTCAATCCCAATCATGCAACTGCCATCCAAGCTTTAAAATTGAGGCAGTGAAAAAATTCGGTGACCTCGGAAAATCCGGCGTTGTGGAGCCGGCTGATGTGTGCCTCTGAGGTTTCTGGGATCAAGACATTTTCGATGGCTTGACGCTTTCCTGCGATCTCGAGTTCGGAATATCCGTTGGCGCGTTTGAAATCGAGATGCAATTCCGTCAATGCTTGTTGAGACTTCGTGTTCTGAAGCACCACTTTCTCCGCCAAAATAAGAACACCTCCGGGCACTAAGGCTTCGTTGATTGACGCCAGTAGTTGCATGCGTTTTTCCAGCGCGATGAACTGTAATGTGAAATTCAAGGCAACGACTGAGCAGGGTTCAAAGGGCATCTCAACGATGTCGTGACAGACCCATTCGATGGGTAAGGGATCAAGCAGGCGATCGGACATCGTCTGTCGAGCTTGGGTCAGCATGGCTTCGGAATTATCAACCGCAATGATTCGACAACCTTCCGTTCTCACTTGGTTGGCCATCGCCAGTGTTGTCGCGCCCAACGAACAACCGAGATCATAGATGGCGGTATTGGGTTTGGCATGGCGCTTGGCGATCAATGCACTCGATCCAATGACCTGTCCATAGCCTGGGACGCTTCGCCGAATCATATCGGGGAACACTTGAGCGACCTTCTCGTCGAAACGAAATTCGCCAACGCCAGCAAAAGGCGTTTGAAACAAATGATCTTCACGATCTGCCATCAAGACTCCGGTGGTGAGGTTGTCGTTGGGATGTCATCATACCGGAGGACGAGGAGATCTGAGACATGGAAATCACAGGGGTATTGGCGGTTATTGCAGTTCTCGGTGTCGGGTTCGCTGCCTACTTTGCAAAATTGTGGCTGTCCGCGAAAGCTGAGTTAGCTGAACTTGCTGCCCGATCAGAAGCCAATACCGATTTGGATCAAAAAACCGCGTTGATGAAAGCTGAGTTTGAAGCCCTATCTCAGCGGCTGTTGAATGAACGCGCGAAAGAATTGACCTCACAACATAGTGACTCACTGACGCAAATCTTAAAACCGCTGTCAACCGAGCTCGATACCTTTAAAAAGCGGATTAACGAAGTCTACGAAAACGAGACGCGTGATCGTGTATCGCTCCGCCAGGAGATTGTGTCCTTAAAAGCGCTCAATCAGAAGATGTCTGAAGATGCGATCAATTTAACGCGGGCACTGAAAGGTGAGAACAAAACCGCTGGGAATTGGGGTGAACTGGTGCTCGAGCAAGTCTTGAGCACCTCTGGGCTTCGCGAAGGGTATGAGTATTCGAGACAGCAAAGTTTTACCGGCGAGGAAGGGTCGAGATTGCAGCCAGATGTGGTGATCTCGTTGCCGGATGAGAAGTGTTTGATCGTTGATGCGAAGCTGTCGTTAAAAGACTACGAACGTGCCATGTCTGCGGTGGATGATACTGAACGACTCGATGCCTTAAAGGCACATGCGAACTCGTTGAAAGCGCACGTTCGTGGGTTATCGGGGAAGAATTATGCCGGACTTCCTGGGATCACGACCGTTGATTTTGTCATCATGTTTGTCCCGGTTGAGCCTGCGTTTTCAGCAGCGTTCGAAACGCATCCGCAATTATTTACCGATGCACTCGCCCAAGGAGTGGTGATCGCTTCCCCCTCGACCTTGTTGGCATTATTGCGGACGGTCGAGCATGTCTGGCGGATCGAGCATCAAAATCGAAACACGCGGCAAATCGCCGATCTTGGCGGTAAGCTTTACGATCAGTTCGTGTTGTTTGCCGAAAGTTTCCAAGATGTGGGCGATAAGATCAGGCGGTCTCAAGAGGCCTTTGAAAAGGCAGGTCAGCGCCTATCGACTGGCCGCGGCAATTTGGTGCGTCGAGCCGAGCAATTAAAAACGTTAGGCGTCTCTTCAACCAAACAGATGCCGGGTGAGCTTCAGGATCTCGACGACTGAAGTTGGGTAAAGACCGAGCCTGCCTGAAGAAGATCATCGAGCGCTAAATCACCTTGATCCAAGAGTCGTCGTGCTGCCATGAATTCTTTCGCGGAATTAAGCGCTTCAATGGCGGTGACCCGCTGGCCTTGATGTCGAATCATGACCAGCTCTGTTGTGGATTCAATCAAACAGGTTTCGTCATCGGTGCGGTCACAGAGCCCTGCGATTTGCAGTTTCGCGTCGCCCTGATCAGACCAGAACCAAGGGGTCGCCTGAAAGGGCTCTGGATGTCCGAGCAGTCGTTTGGCGCAAACGCTTGCCGAATCATTGGCTTCAGAGATCGATTCGATGCGTTGAATACGGTTGAGGTGTGGTTGGTGGTGAAGACTGACTTCGCCGATGGCAGAGACCTTAGGGTGAGCGGTTTGCATGAACTCATCGACCGGAATGCCGTCGCTTGATCCGAGGCCGCAGGCTGTGGCCAGTGCGTCATTGGGTTGCGCACCGATGGCTGCGATGACGAGATCGGATGGAATCGATCCATGGTTTGTGACTAGGGCCTGCGTGGTCTCATCGAAGCGTTCAATCTCAACGCCGACTCGGATCGAGGCGGGCGCCTGATCAACCAGACGGTCGGCGGTTTTCACAGCGACTTGTGGGAGTGCTCGGATGCCTTTGGCTAGAATCCGGATGGTT
>QXYM01000108.1:3537-4572 GCA_009886945.1 Litorivicinus sp. | reverse complement strand
CAACATCCGGCCAATACTCCAAATAGGCACTGACCAACACCTCATCCGCATCAGATTGCCATGGCACGGTATAGCATGAGCCGTCAGATTGCGGCCCCTTCCTCGCGTCAACAATTCCGAGCAAGTAGCCAAGAGCAACCTGAGATTCTTGGGATAACGCATCGTAAAGATCCTGGGCACTCATGAACGCATAGTTATCGTGGGTCTCACCGGTCTGAGCCGCCGCGGGTTCTGGAAGGGCCAGCGCACACCCCGCAACACAGATAACCAGTGCGCCGACCAATACGTTATTGTTTTTCATCGAAATCCTCTACACTCCGAACATCTGTCACAGGGAATGCTGATGCGATTAGCTCAACAACGGGTCGCAGAGATCATGAATAAAGGACGCCTCGGTGACCGCGTCAGTAAGCGCGTGGACCTTGCATTGTCTCTACTGATCCTTGCAAATCTGATCGCTGTTTGCTTGGAATCAGTAGACAGTATCGCGGCGGTCTACGGACCGCAACTGTTGGCTTTTGAAATGATCTCTGTTTCGATTTTTGCAGCCGAATATATACTACGGCTATGGTCGGCCCCGAAACGGAGCGATTTAGACGGTGAAACAGCGACCGCTAAACGACTTCAATACATGTTCAGCTTTACCGGAATCGTCGATTTATTGGCTTTGCTACCAAGCTTTTTACAATGGCTGATTCCTGGCGCTGATCTACGATGGCTCCGCGTTCTCAGGATGATTCGGCTGTTAAAGCTCAGCCACTACTCCTCAGCCCTCGAAGACCTCATTTCTGCCATCTACGAGGAGAGGCGGGCATTTGGGGCAGCACTTTACCTTCTCGGTATCGCACTGTTCTTAGCCAGTGCACTGATTTACGTGGCTGAAAACAAAGTCCAACCGCAGGTATTTTCATCTATTCCGGAAACCATGTGGTGGGCGATCATCACCCTCACGACTGTCGGCTACGGCGACGTCTCCCCCATTACACCGCTTGGAAAACTCATTGGCGCACTAACCGCGTTGATGGGAGTCTGTAC
>QXYM01000108.1:2956-3527 GCA_009886945.1 Litorivicinus sp. | reverse complement strand
GTCGCGCTCCTCACTGGGATTGTCGGCAACGCCTTTGCCAACCAATTGCAAAAACGAAAGGCCATCTTCGAAGCCGAAGTCGATCATGCGCTTGCCGACGGTGTCATCACATCAGACGAGGCAGCGCACATTGATCGTCTACGGAAGGAATTTAACCTCTCAGAAGAACACGCGCGCGCGATTATCGCCTCGCTAACCGAACGGCATCGAAAACAGTTATAAACCAACGGATCTCATCGCAATTCACCGATGAGCGAGTGATTTGCTTACCCAAACGAAATGTAAAAACAAAAATTTCGATTAAATTCAATCAATTAGTCGAATATCTCTTCTATTTCTTGAATGACTTGGTTAGCGTTTAATCGCCTAACAGGCTTTTTCGGTGTGCTTGTTTCAGTCACATAATCTGTGGGGGGTTATCGACACTGAATCACTCGACGGATCGAGGTTGGAGGCATGAGGCCTTAAGTAACACCAAACCGCTGCCACGCAGCGGTTTTTTTATGGTGCCGGTGGCCTGTGAAGGTTCCTACCTAAGGCACCATAGACCACTGATGTCTACGTAGAATCA
>QXYM01000108.1:0-2946 GCA_009886945.1 Litorivicinus sp. | reverse complement strand
CGGTTTTTTTATGGTGCCGGTGGCCAGACTCGAACTGGCACGAGGTTTCCCTCTCCGGATTTTAAGTCCGGTATGTCTACCAATTCCATCACACCGGCGTGCAACCCTTGGTTAGCGAAGGGCAAAATTATACAGCGTTCGGTTGGATTTAAAAGCGATCAGTTGGAACTGTTTGCCTGAACACGAGCCACATCAGACCCAAGGCCTAAGTCAATTGCCGTCAAACCCATGCTGATTCCCGCATTAGTCGCCACATCACCGAGAATCCGTCCGTGGCTCAGAGCCTCATATCCACAAGCAACGCGCATCTTGGATGCATTTTGCCGATCGGCAAAATCCAATGCGGCATTAGCACCGATCAGTGCGGGGATCAATCCAGCCGATGCGACAGTCAATACAGGCGTCGCCACAATACGACCCCATTTGAGCTCGTCATGGGTGGACGCGGTTTCGACGGCCTGTGTACAAGACTCACCCGCGATCGCTACTTGATCCGCCTCCATGTCGCGAGCAGTCTGATGGCTCACACTGGAACAACCCGACAAGGCAACCATCATCACCATCCAGACGGCATTTTTAGTGAACATGCATTTCGGTCCAAATCACACCAGTTGAGTTTATAACATCATTTCGACAAACCAAGGGACTAATCCACTGCAGAGTCTTCGGTCACGGGAAGCAAATGCGGCCAGGCAGCTTTCAGATAGGAGCCCATCGACCAAAGCGTCAAGAGTGCAGCCACAACCAAAATCCATAACCCTGGATGCGTCAACGTCTGCTCAATTGGCAGCGCCAGGCAGACTGTAATCGCCAACATCTGAGTCGCCGTCTTCACCTTGCCAAGCCAACTGACAGCAACGTGTCCTCGTTGACCAATCTCCGACATCCACTCACGCAATGCACTCACCACAATTTCTCGACCGATAATGACAATCGCCGACAAGGTCACCAGTACTGAATCAAACGCATCGACCAGCAACACTAATGCAGCCGCCACCATCAGTTTGTCGGCCACAGGATCTAAGAACGCGCCAAATGCAGATTCTTGACTCAGACGGCGGGCAAGCCAACCGTCCAACCAATCCGTCAACGCAGCGATCACAAACACAACAGCAGCCAGTTCCCCTGCGTATTGGAAGGGAGTCAGCCAGACGAGAACTAATACCGGAATTAAAGCGACGCGGATTAGAGTTAGTACATTGGGTAAATTCACACAGGTCTCTCAGTCAGCATGCAACGCAGAGTACACTAATTCAGCGGTTTGGTGACTCATCCCTGATACCTTGGCGATATCAGAGACACTGGCGCGCGCCAATTCGCGGAGACCACCGAAATGTCGCAAAAGCGACTGACGTCGCTTTGCGCCGACTCCAGGGATTCCTTCAAGGGGACTTTGGGATCGAGCCTTCCCACGCGCTTGCCGGTGCTTTGTAATGGCAAACCGATGCGCCTCGTCACGGATATGCTGGATCAAATGCAGCGCAGGTGCTGTCGAGGGTAATGACAATTCCTCACCAGTATCAGCGCGATGCAATAATTCAAACCCTGCTTTTCGAGAGGGCCCTTTCGACACACCCAGAACAAAGAGATGATGCACCCCCAACTCCGAGAGTATCTCGATCGCTTCGGTTAATTGCCCTTTCCCGCCATCGATAATGAGCACATCCGGCAGTGGAACCTCTCCTGTTTTGACGCGTCGATAGCGTCTTGAGAGCGCCTGTCGCATCGCTGCATAGTCATCGCCCGCGGTGACATCAGTGATATTGAAGATCCGATAGTCACTTTTCAAAGGCCCTGAGGCATCAAATACAACACAACTGGCAACCGTTGCCTCACCAGAGGTATGACTGATATCAAAGCATTCGATTCGCTCCGGGATGTCCAGTGCAAAACGTTCCGCGAAATCCTTCAATCGCTTCGCCTGACCGTCGCGGGTCGACAGCCGAAGCGCCAATGATTCCTCGGCATTGGTTTTCGCCAAATCCAGAAACTGCTGTCGTACGCCCCGAACCGCATGCGCGATGCGCACTTTTCGCCCAGAGTGTTGAGACAAGGCATCAGCCACCAATGTCGCTTCGTGAACCGGATGTGAACAGATCACTTCAGGCGGCACCGAGCGTGCCGATGACAGATAATATTGTGGAATAAATGCATCCAGAATTTCTTCTGGCGTCTCGAGCAGACCAGCATCTGGAAATTGGCTATTCACGCCCAGTACGCGCCCACCACGCACACTCAGGATCGCAAGACAAATCCCCCCACTTTGTTGAAAAACGGCAATCGCATCAAGATCCGCTGAATCACTCTCCATCACCTGCTCCGCCTGCACCCGTCGGACCCGAGAAATGGTGTTGCGATAACGAGCGGCTTTTTCGAATTGCAGCGATTGCGCAGCTTCATCCATGCGAGCCTCGAGCGATGCCAGTAACTCTCCACCACGCCCTTCCAAAAAGAGACGGGTATCATCCAAATCTTCCGCGTATTCGGCTTCTGTCACATAGTTCACGCAGGGCGCACTGCATCGTCCAATTTGGTACTGCAAACAGGGTCGACTGCGATTTTGAAAGACGCTTTCTTCACACTGGCGAATCTGAAACGTCTTCTGAATCAGATTCAAGGTCGACTTGACTGCTCCGGCTGACGGAAATGGACCAAAGGTTTTCCCCGCACTCTGCCGATGACCTCGGCGATAGTAGAGACCAGGGAAACGATGGCTCGTGTTCATGAAAATATAAGGGTAGGACTTATCATCTCGGAGCAAGATGTTATAGGGGGGCCTTGAATCCTTAATGAGATTTTGTTCAAGCAGCAATGCCTCAACTTCATTACGGGTAACGGTGATTTCAACCTGTGCGATCTTCGACACCATCGCCATGGTCTTTGAGGCAAGCCCGCTACCTCGAAAATAACTCGACACACGGGCTTTCAGGTTTTTCGCTTTACCAA
>QXYM01000107.1:1573-5859 GCA_009886945.1 Litorivicinus sp. | reverse complement strand
CGAGCGCATTAACTTTACGTGCCGCTGTAATACCTCCGACGCGATTTGTATCATACTGAATGACATCGACCGCTCTCTGATCAAGAAACGGCTGGAAACCACGCAACGTAAACTCGTGTTCTCCTCCAGAGATTGGCATATGCCCCATGCGCTTCAGCTCACGATATCCTTCAAGATCATCAGGTATGACTGGCTCTTCAATCCATCTTGGTTCGAATTTAGCGAGCTTGGGAAGCATGCGACGGGAATATTCAAGATTCCAACCCATATAGCATTCAAGCATCAAATCGACGTCATAACCAACGACCTCGCGCACGGTTTCCACGAGCTCGATATTTCGCTTCATGCCTTCGACTCCATCAAGAGGACCCCAGCCGAAACGCATTTTCATCATTGAAAACCCTTGGTCGAGATATGACTGCGCCTCGTCAGCAAGCGATTTTACATTTTGGCTGTAAAGCTTTGAGGCATACACAGAGATTGCATCTTTGGTTCGCCCTCCGAGTAACTGAAAGACAGGAACGTTGGCTGCCTTCCCAAGGATGTCCCAAATCGCGAGGTCTACTGCTGAAATAGCAGCCATGCCAACGCCCTTTCGCCCCCAAGCCATGGTTCTACGATACATCCGCTCCCAGATGTAATTGTAGTCCCATGGATTTTCGCCAATAACGAGTGGCGAAAGATGATTATCGATGACGACTTTGGCGACATCGGGTGCTAAGGCACAATTCCCGATTCCTGTAATGCCACTATCGGTTGTGACTTCACAGACAAGCCAAGAGTGAAACCTAAAGCTGCCCATCGAATCAGACTTGTCAAACAACATCATCGAAGGGTTGGTGCAAAAGTTGGCTTGTGGTGGAACCGTCTCTCCATTCCATGTGAAGACTCTTGCCTTGACACTCACAATTTTCATAACTTACTACCTTTAACCATCGTACAAACTAAGTCATAAGCCGCTTTCGTTGCCCCTAGGTCTGCTTTTCCTTGTCCTGCAATATCAAATGCTGTTCCGTGGGCTGGAGTCGTGACGGGATAAGGCAACCCACCCTGGACAGTCACACCTCGATCGAAGCCCATTAATTTCATCGCGATTTGTCCCTGGTCGTGATACATGGTGACCACGGCATTAGTGCGCCCATCGCGCGCCCTTAAAAATATGGTGTCTGACGGCCAAGGGCCATCAACAGGGATACCTTGAGCTCTGGCCTTATCGACGGCTGGTCCAATCACATCGATCTCTTCTCGTCCGAAATTACCACCGTCCCCTGCGTGAGGATTCAATGCGCAGACTGAAATCATTGGTGAGGGAATACCTGACTTTGCGAGAACTGAGTGGGCTAATTCAATTGCTTCAAGAATTCGCTCTTCCGTAATCGTACTAGCGACATCCTTCAGAGCGATATGGCTCGTCACCCGACTTGTGAACAATGTATCCATTACATTCAATTCACAAATGTATCCCTCGAATTCGAGTTTTGTGGCCATGTAATGAAGCTCATCGTCATGACCCAAACCGGCCAAGTGCATTGCTGCTTTATTGAATGGCCCGAAGATAAATCCACCAACAACACCGTCTTTGCACGCTTTCAGAACCTCATCCAGCTGTGCTAGCGTTGACTGACCTGCAATCGTTGTCATCTCCGACAACGTCACTTGGTCAGGCCGAATTGTTTCCATCGGCCTGTAGTCAATATTTGTCGCTTCCAAAAAGTCGGAGGAAACACCCGCTTGCTTGGCACCCATCTCAAATAAATGTCGGTCTCCAAACACCACCAACGATTGTTCTGTGTTTGCCTCGCGAGCTAAAAGTTTCGCAATTAATTCCGGACCAATTCCATTTGGGTCACCAACAATAACTCCTACTGCAACTTGACTCATCGGTAAAACATCTCCACTAGCATCAATGGAATTGCTGGCACATAACTGACCAACAAAAGAACAAACAGCAGCACTCCAATTAACGGGATATTGGCGCGAGTTGCCGACCATATATCGGTCTTGGCAATGGCACAGGATGTCGCGAGCACGCTAGCAACTGGCGGAGTTTGCTGCCCTAAAGCAATATTCAGCGTCAAAATGATGCCAAAATGAACAGGGTCAATGCCGACTTGATTGACCAAGGGCATCAAGATCGGCACGGTCAAAATAATCGCTGCGGCGCCATGCAGAAACATTCCCAAGACGAACAGCATGATATTGATAATGATTAACACCAAGATTGGGTCAGTGGTAATTTGAGTGACGGCAATAGTTAACTTCTGCGGGAGCTCTGTTTCTGTCAGGTGAAGACCTAGCACTGCAGAAGTGGCAACAAGTAACATGACAGTAGCGGTTTGAATAACGCCCTCTGTCAAAGCCTCATGCAACTGTGACATTTCCAAATCACGATAAATGAAGACACCAATCACCAACGCGGCGACGACTGCAAGTCCTGCACCCTCGGTCGCAGTGACCAATCCTCCAAAAATTCCTCCAAGAATGATCACTGGGAGTAACAGGGCCCATCCAGCCTCTTTTCCTGAGCGCATCAAATTTGCGAGGGAGAAAGCGACCTCCTTTGGAATCCCATATTTCAGCGCATATCGATAACAAACGAGGAACATCAAGCTTGCCCCAATGAGTCCCGGAATGACACCAGCGATAAACAACTGCACAATTGAGGTGTCAGACAACGCTCCATACAAAATCATTGGAATTGAAGGCGGTATAATGATCGCCAGAGATGCCGTAGAGCTTGTTAGCGCCGCAGAAAACTGTGGTGTGAATCCTCGCTTTTTCATCGCCGGAATCAACACCGAACCCGTCGCCGCAACATCAGCGACAGCAGAGCCGGATATTTCTGCAAAAAACAGTGAGACGGTGACGTTCACCATCGCCAAACCGCCTCGAATAAATCCAACCAATGCCAGACAGAAATCAATCAATCTGCGACTGATGCTTGTCGTATTCATTAAACAGCCGGCTAGGATAAATAAGGGTATAGCGATTAATGGAAAGTTTGTTGCGCCATCGAACAAGGTGAGCGCCGCGTTATAAACGCTGACAAAACCATTATCTAAAACCATCCCAGTAATTGCGACCAATCCAATGGCGACCGCAATGGGGACGTTCACTAAAATGAGCGCAAAAAGAACAATGAAACCGATGAAAATACTCATTAGTGATTTCTCTCCGAGCTCACAGTTTGCAGTACTAATTCTTGGTACGCGTGTCGAGTTGAAGCGAATTGCGCAATAGCGAACAGTGCAAAACCCAGAGGGATTACCGCTTGCGTGACCGAGAGAGGAATCGGTAACGACACCAAAGTTTCGTTACCAAAAATCCGTAAGACGTACCACCCTGCGTACCCGCAAACGCCCACAAACGCGTAGGTACATATCTCGCTGAACCAGAAGATGATACGTCTCATTTTAAGCGACGCCGACAGCAGAATTCCCGTAAAGCCCAAGTGTGCGCGCTTCAATGCGGCCAATGCGGAGCCAAAGTACGTTAACCATGCGAGTAGCACTGAGGCAATCTCGTCGTACCAGATCAGTGAAGATCCAAGAGTACGATAGATGACGGCAAGCACCACAATGACTGCCAAGGTTACGAGGAGCCCGAGGGAAACACCCTCGAGCGCTCTTTTAAATATCGACGTCAGCGTAGTCATCAGTTCGCCAAACTCAGCGCCTGATCAATCATCGCTTGACCACCAGAGATTTCTTCAGCGAACTTGTCGTAGATTGGCTTTGATGCATCAACAAACGCTTTGCGGTTCGCAACGTTGCGCATCATTCCTTTCTCGACGAGCTCATTCTCTAATCGCTTATCATCAGCAGCACCCTGATCACGCGCCCACAAAGCGACGTCGCGCGCCGTTTTAACAAGAACATCCCTAACTGCGGGATCGAGTTTGTCGTAGGTTGCCTTCCCCATTGTTGGATACGCTGGTGAGTACACATGACCCGTCACTGAAAGATATTTTTGAACTTCGTTGAGCTTGGCTGCCGAGATATTGGTGTATGGATTTTCTTGACCGTCAATTACCCCTGTTTGCAACCCAACGAAAACTTCAGAAAAGGACATCGGAGTTGGGTTTGATCCCCACGTCTCAAACATAATGACCCGCCATTTCGACTTAGGTGTACGAATCTTCACACCGGCTAAATCTGCAGGGGTATCAATGGGTCGGACATTATTGGAAATATGGCGGATCCCATTTTCCCAAACCGCCAATACTTTATAGCCGTCATCCTCGACCGTCGGAGCAACCTGCGGCCAGAACACCTTCTCTTCAATAC
>QXYM01000107.1:0-1563 GCA_009886945.1 Litorivicinus sp. | reverse complement strand
CCGCGCCAGATGATTACGATCAGCGACCAGGAAGGGAAGATCGAATAAAGCGAACTGATCACTGATTGACGACATGATCGATGACGGAAGCGCGATATGGACTGTTCCGAGCTTCAGCTTCTGCATCAACTCTTTATCCTTACCGATCTGGCTCGAATCGAATAATTTCACCTCGACTTTACCTGCCAACTCTTTGTTAACACGCGACGTAAACTCTGCCGCTGCGCGCTGCTGCAATGACCCCTTGCTTGCGCTGATACCAAAAATGATTTCTTCAGCAGCTCCAACAAAAGGAGCGACCGAAGCTGCCGCGACGAGAGCGGCGATACGGATTGCTTTAAACATTTTTATTCTCCTAAGATGAGTTCTCACTAAACCCTGTATCAGTATTGCATACAATATTAAATTTTCAATCAAAAATTAACTTCATTTAAATCAATAATTAATAAAATAAATTGTGAATCACTATAAGTTGTATACAATTAAGCAATGGGCTACAACTCTCTTTACATCCTCATCTGGACGACCTGCATGCAGGCAACCGGAATGTGGGCTCTTCTGCACATCAGCTCGTCGCCAGCGTGGACAAGTGAAGCTCTCGGTGTACCCCTCGCTTATGTCGCGATATTTCCTGCAATTTCTGGAGGAGCGGCGGCAATTGGATCCGTCTTTAGTGCAAATCTAATATCCCGCTGGGGAACAACCAACAGTCTGAGAGTTTGTCTCATCACTTTAATCGTCGGGTTAATAGCGCAGTCATTTTGGAATTATTCGATGGCAGTGCTTGGCGCAATTCTGATTGGGCTTGCGTACGCCTTGACCAATCCGGCGGCTTCAGCTCTTTTGACCAAAATTCAATCGAAACGCACCAATCTTGTTTTTAGCATCAAACAGTCAGGCGTCCCCTTCGGCGCAGCCGCAGCAATGCTTTGGGGTAGCAATGCCTCTAGTCAATTTGAAGCATGGGTGGCACTTCCAGTCGTCCTTCTTTGCACTCTGATCCTTACCTGCCCCAAAGTGAGTGAAACAATCGTACTGTGCGCACGCACTGGGCTGTTAACGGTATGGTCAAACCCATTTTTAGCTCGGCTACTGATCGTTGGAATGTGCTTTGGAGCCGTCCAAATGATTGTGCTCGGAAGCTTCCCATCACTGATTGAATTAGGATTTGTCTCGTCGACGAATAGTTTTTTGGCCTTATCGATCGGTAATGCATTGGGTTTAGTAGGCAGAATTTTCTGGGGGCTAACTGCAGATCGCCTTAATTCCAGCGAAAAGACACTCGCGATCATCGGACTGACAACTTGCATCCTAATTGCGCTACTGCTGATCGACTCCTCCACAGCCCCATTTGTGTTTCTTTTGACAGGCTTCGTCGCAGTCGGTTGGAACGGCGTCTTTCACGCGGCCATTCGAATTAAACTCAACGATTCAACATCGGCAGCTACCGCAACAGGCATGGCCTATTTATTTGCAAGCGGATTAGTTGGACAGATTATATTCTCGACTTTTCTCGATCACCTTGGTCCAATCGCTGCGCTACTAGCCTCTTTACTATTTGTC
>QXYM01000106.1 GCA_009886945.1 Litorivicinus sp. | reverse complement strand
ATGATCTTGCAGATTGTTTCCAACCCCCAACAGCTGGGTGTGAACCTGAATACCAAGCGGTGCTAACACGGCTTCATCACCAATTCCCGAGCGCTCCAGGAGTGCTGGGGTTCCAATGGCTCCCGCCGCTAAGATGACCCGTTGCGCACGGATCGATACTGGCTGGCCACGACATGTTCCTTCCATGCCAATGCAGCGATCACCATCGAAAACAAGGTGTTCACTCAGGGTATGCGTCATGACGGTCAGGTTTGGGCGATGCATCACCGGATGCAAAAAGGCGCGTGCGGACGACCATCGGATCCCTTTTTTCTGATTCACCTCGAAATAGCCAACGCCGCTGTTATCACCGCAGTTGAAGTCAGGTCGATCGTTGAATCCAGCATCCTCACAAACGCGTTTAAATGTCTCAAGAATGTCCCACTTCAGCCGCTGCTCCTGCACCAGTAGCTCACCTTGATCAGAGTGATAGGCATCTGCGCCACGATGGTAATGTTCCGATTGCTTGTAGTAGGGCAGAACATCGGACCATGTCCAGCCTGATCCCCAAGCGTCGTAGTCGGCTTCTTGTCCGCGCATGTAAATCATCCCGTTGATGCTGGAACATCCACCCAAAACACGGCCTCGGGGATAGGCAAGACTGCGACCATTGAGTCCAGGCTGCGGTGTGGTGGAATAACACCAGTCGGTTTTGGGATTGCCCATGGTGTACAGATACCCAACGGGGATATGAATCCAATGCCAGGAGTCTTTGCCGCCTGCTTCAATGAGAGTCACTCGGTGATCTGGTTGTGCGGACAACCGGTTGGCGAGAACACAACCGGAACTACCCGCGCCAATAATGAGAGTGTCTGTCTGAATGGTTTTAGTCACTAGAATTTAGCCGAATCCGAATCGCTCGTTGATCAGATGGATCATACAAGATTGCTTCACCAGAGGAAGTCCCGAGCCCTGTAATGGCACTGATCACGACTTGGTGGGTCACCATGACAACCGGCTGCCTCTGCTCTTTTGCGATGGATGATAATTTCGCAGAGAGAGCCTTCAGTGACTGTGACCGATCGACATGGCCTTCAAAAAATGAACCTAAACCCTGAAACGCGGTCACCGGGCCAATTTGCATAAGTCGCGCGGTGTCGAGGCAACGACACCAGGGGCTTGAATACACGACAGGTGCTGAATAGTTCAGTTGTCTGAATTCTTGGCCGATCGCCTGGGATTGCTGTCGACCACGATCGTCCAGATTGCGCTGTGTGCTGCAATCATCCACACGGAAATTGCTTGGATCACCAAACCCAGGTGCGAGTGCGTGTCGAATCATGATCACAGTCCCGGTTGTATTGAGTGCTTCTTTCAAAGGGATCACTCGATCTTGAGCGACTGCCAATCGGACAGGCCACGCAAAAATGAGAAAAACCAACCACAATTGCCAACGTCTCTGAATCATCCGATGTACACTCCCGCGTCTGATGGGTTGAGGTTATCTATGAATGCGGCTCAATGGTGGATTTTTCTACCAGCCTGTATTGGAATGAATTTTTTTCCAGGGCCTAACAATTTACTGGCTCTGGTTCACGGTACGCGGACCAATGCTCGACAAGCGACCCTCGCTGGGCTTGCGAGGTTGCCTGCAATGGTGGTGATGCTGGTGTTGCTTGCGGTTGGTCTGGAAGCACTGCTTGCCGTGAGCGCTCAAGCTTTTCATTGGTTACGGGTGATCGGTGCGGCTTATCTCTTATGGATGGCCTGGCAATCACTGATGACAGATATCACCACGACAACGACTCTGAAGGCGACGCACACACTCTGGAAAATGGCGCGATCTGAGGCGTTGGTTGCGTTTACCAATCCGAAATTGATTCTCATTTTCTATGCGTTTTTTCCTCAGTTCATCGATCCCGAAACAGCTGTCGTCCCGCAGGTCGCGGTGATGGGCGGAACATTTATCTTGATTGAGGTGGCGGCGATTGCGCTCTACGCCTTTGGCGGAACCTGGTTACAAGCGAGGCTTGAAAATACCGAGAGCTCGAAGTGGCTGTCGAGGTTTACAGCGACCGCACTCACTGCCGCTGCTGGATTGATCTTACTGCCATGAAGACACTCTCTCCCTACGCGTACGGAACTGTTTTGATGATTATCGGAGTGTTGGTGTTATCGCCTGACTCGGGAGTGTTACGTCTCATCGACGGTGACCCTTATATCATTTCTTTCTGGCGAGGGATTGGTGTGTGTTTGGTGATTTGGTGTTTTGCTCTGATTCGCTCGCCTCGTGACTTTGCGGTTCAGCTGACCAAGCCAAGTTGGCTGTCCTTTGGAATTTTCCTATCATTTGGCACCTCATCGATGGCCTTTGTCTTTGGAGTCGCCTATCTCGGTGCGCCGACCATGCTGGTGTTTGTCTCGATGACTCCCTTAGCCTCTGCCGTTGCAAGCTGGGTCATTTTTCGTGAGACAACTGATATGGCGCTTTGGATCGCGATTGGTCTGGCGATTGCTGGCGCCTCGATCGCCGGGTCTGCCATCCCATCTGACACCCCGATCGAGGGTTGGCTTGCGGCGATTACCGTCCCTGGTTTAACCGGTCTTGGGATTAGTCTGACTCGACATCATCCCGGCGAGACCATCTGGCCGATTTACGGTGCAGCAAGCCTATGTGTCGCGATTGTGCTTTGGTTGGCTCTGCCAAGCGTCATCATCCCGGATGGCACGTTTTGGTTGGTTCTCTTGAATGCCTGTTTTACCGTTCCTGTGTCGTTTGCATTGATTACGATTGCGCCGAAATACCTGCCAGCGCCAGAAGTTGGTTTGTATTTATTACTTGAGACCTTAATTGGACCTGTGATTGTTTGGCTTCTTGTTCAGGAGGCACCGCGCGAAAATGATTTTATTGGCGGAGCAGTCTTGTTGACCGCGCTGATTGGTTTATTCACCTATCGAATGCATCAGGCGAGACGGAGAGAAATGGCGCTCTAAGATGGTGGGATTAATTGCAGATGCTGTCTTGCCAATCGCGTGGATCTTGGCGTTGGGTTTTGGGGTCAAACGCTTTTCAGCACTAGATGACTCGGTTTGGCGGGGTCTTGAATGGATTTCCTACTGGATTTTAATGCCGAGCCTGTTGGTAGCGGTCATTATTCAAGCCCCCGACTTTGAGATTCCTTGGATCCCCTTGCTTGGATCGATGTACGGAACACTGGGCCTCATCACTGTACTTTTGATTGTTGCATGGAACCTTAGATTATTAGGTCGCGCTTATCCGAGTTTCACGTCGTTGTATCAAGGTTCAGTTCGGTTCAATACCTTCATTTCAATGGCTGTGATTACCGGACTCAATCCTGTTTTGTTGCCACATCTCGGCGTGGCGGCCGCAATTTTTATCGTGGTTCTGAACATCAGCTGTGTGGCAGTGATGACTGCTGGTCATTCTGATCGCATGTTGCGTCGAGTATTTCGTGAAATCTTAAGGAACCCGTTAATTCTTGCTTGTCTACTGGGTGGTCTGGCTCGTGGGTTCGGAGTGCCAAATCAATTTCCCGTCAGTGGGATGGCCTTGGTTGGGCAAGCAGCTCTGCCAATGGGAGTATTCTGTTTGGGTGCTGGATTGCAATGGCGCGCTGTCCGCGCGGGATTTGGTCTAGCAGCACTCGCTACCATTCTCCAATTAGTGATCAAGCCCCTGATCTTTATCGCGCTCGCAATTTGGCTCGACCTCGAGGCGGATTGGCTATTGGTGGGTTTGCTATTGATGTGTGTCTCGACAGCGCCATCGAGTTTTATCTTAGCCAGACAGCTCGGAGGGGATGCACCTTTGATGGCCGGAATTGTCGCAATCCAAACCGTGTTATCCATCGCATCTGTTCCTTTGGTATTGTGGGTTGCGGAAAGTATGAATTGGATTCGTTTGCTATGAAGACCTGCGATCTATTGGTCATCGGCGGGGGGATTGTCGGTCTGACACTAGCTCGTGAGTGGTTGATTCGTCATCCGACCTCCAAAGTGGTTGTGTTGGAAAAAGAAGCCAATTCTGTGTCCCATGGAACCGGTCGGAATTCAGGCGTTGTTCACTCAGGGATTTATTACAGTGAAGGCAGTTTGCGAGCACGTCTATGTGTCTCCGGGTGTCAGCAGATGCTCGACTATGTCGCAGCACATGACTTATGGATTGATCGATGCGGTAAACTCTTGGTTCCTCCTTCTGAGTCAGCGCTTGAATCAATGCAGCGACTCCTTGATCGAGGTCGTGCTAACGGTGTCGACATTCATCGAGTGACCGGTCAAGAAGCGTTGCAGCTTGAGCCTCGCGTCAATCCCCAGTTTGATCAGGCGCTCTTTGTCCCGATCACCTCTGTCGTGAATCCAAAAGAAGTCGCCGAACGAGTCAGGTTGGACGTCCTTGAAGCCGGTGGAGTGATTCATTACAAGATTCCCGCGCAGTCCATTCATTCTCGGCGAGGAACGGTGCAAACATCGATCGGCACATTTGAGGCGGGCACAGTGATCAATGCAGCAGGATTGTTTGCCGACCAGGTTGCAAAGCGCGCGGGCCTTCAGACACGTTATCGCTTCCAACCATTCAAGGGAAAGTATTGGAAACACAAAGATCCGTCGTTCCAGATGCAACGGTTGGTGTATCCAGTGCCTGATTTGAATCTTCCATTTCTCGGTGTGCATTCAGCCCACAATCAAGCGGGTGACGTCTATTTCGGACCCAGTTCCACACCGGTGATCGGGCGAGAAAATTACCAAGGGCTTCAAGGCATCTCGTTTGGTGATGGGCTGTCACTCAGTGCGGCTTTGATCGCGAAATTTGTTCAGAACACCAACGGTCTTCGGACACTCGCCATGCGAGAGTTGAAATTGATGCGCATGCGCGGGGTGTGTGATGAACTATCGAAGATTTTGACAGGGATCGAGCCGGGTCATCTGGAGCAAAGCCTTGTAAAAGTGGGTATCCGTTCACAGATATTTGATTCGACAACACAGCATTTAGTGAATGATTTTGTTGTGGTGCCGGATGGACGTGCGATTCATATTCTGAACGCCATCAGCCCAGCATTTACTGCAAGCTTTGCATTTGCCAAACACATACTTGATGAATACCAACAATAAGGATGAAACGTGGATTTAGGATTAAAAGGACGGACCGCACTGGTGATGGGCGCGTCTCAAGGGCTTGGTCAAGCGACAGCCATGCAGTTAGCCGAAGAGGGTGCTCATGTCATCCTGGTTGCGCGTCGTGAAGATGTTTTAACATCCGTTCAACAGCAGATTGAGGACGCTGGAGGGTCTGCCGAGGTCGCTTGTTGTGACCTCTTTGACCGGGCATCTCGTCAAGCGCTGTGTCAATTGATCGAGAATCTCCCGCGTCTTGACGTACTCGTGGCCAATTCTGGAGGGCCTGCGCCTGGCATGGCACCAGGGATTGCTTCAGAGGTTTGGACCCAAGAGTTCGACGCGATGGTGTTGGGATTGATTGAGATTATTGATACCGCGGTCATTCGGATGAAAGATGCCAAATTCGGCCGAATCCTTGTGATTGGTTCGTCAGGAATTGTCGTTCCCATACCAAAACTTGCGGTCTCGAACACTTTGCGCTCCGCAGTTGGTGGCTATGTGAAAACATTGTCCGAACAGGTCGCATCTCACGGTGTAACCTGTAATATGGTGTTACCGGGACGTGTTGAGACCCCACGGACTCAAGCAATAGATGCCGCGACAGCGAAGAGCCTTGGAATTACCGAAGAGCAAGCGCGAGCCAATTCGATTGCAACGATCCCGACCGGGCGTTACGGACAAGCTCGGGAGTTTGGTTCTGTACTGACGTTTTTGGCCAGCGAACAAGCAGGTTACATTACGGGAAGTCAGATCCGTGTTGATGGAGGAGCCATTCGCTCGATCAACGCCTAAGGTTAGGATGACCTACTCGAAAGACATTAGAAAAAATAACTACGGAGTCCAAAAGATGAAACGTCGTTCATTACTCACCCTGTCGGCAGGTCTGCTGGCTGGATCGTTAACTGTCTCTGGTTTGGCTGTTGCCGATGCAAAAGACTATGTACTGAATACTGCTTCAACAGGAGGTACGTACCACCCGGTAGGAACCGCGATTGCCACCCTGTCTAAGGTGAAATTATTACCAAAACAGAAATTTAGTCTGACTGCGGTGAACTCTGCGGGTTCTGGTGCCAACGTTCAGGCGATGGGTGCAGGAACAGCAGATTTTGCGATCTTGCAAGGCCTCTATGGATCCTATGCGGCCACCGGCACCGGTCCAATCTCTGACCCACAGAAGAATCTGCGTTCTGTGACGATGCTGTGGCAAAACGTGGAACAGTTTGTGGTCGCTAATTCAGCGGTCAAGACCGGTACTGTGTCTGACATGCTTGCGTTGAAAGGCCAGGGCGCGGGTATGGGTGCGAAGAACTCAGGAACGCTCGGATCCAACAAGGTCTTGATGTCGGGACTCGGAATCGATATCGAATCAGACTTCTCACTGGTTTATGGCGGCTATGGTCCGACGGCAGATGCTCTGGCGAACGGGCAAATCGTTGCTGCAGGCATTCCCTCAGGACCACC
>QXYM01000105.1:224-4637 GCA_009886945.1 Litorivicinus sp. | reverse complement strand
CACCAGGATACCGGTCGTCAACTCAACGAAGGCAGGTGAGCCACTCATCACCTGCTCCCAGGCAACAACAGCCACCAAACCGCCACAGATCGAGAGCGATACATACACCCAAGGCGTTAATGGGTGATACCAGCGAGCGATGGTTTTTAAACTGCCGTAAATCATCGCTGTCGCCCAGACTGTGATCATACTGAAGGCCGCTAGCAGCATCCCAAGCGCGGCAGACCGCTGACCCTCTGTTAACCAGAATATGACATAAAGACAGGCCACACCAATGGTCACAACGGCGAAGACACCTTCCCGTGACAACCAAGATGATCGCCATTGCGATAGCGCCCTGAAGGCGCGCTCTGGATGCCCAAGGTGGAACAGCGAGGAACACAGACCACCAATCACCGCAGCCAATGCAAGGCCGCTGAAGATCAACAGATCGATCGGCTGTGTCATGGTGATAAAACCGAGACCGAACCAAAATAACATGCCAAGGCCAAAGCCTGAGAGCGAAGTGAATACGATAATTGACCAAGCTGGACGCATAACCTTCTCCTTAACCCAACTTCGCCAATGCCGAATCCACCCAACCCCAAAATCCATCAACATCGGGTGCCTGGTGCTTCGCTTGCGTTTCGGTGGCTTGCGTATCAGAAGCAATGAGATGTTGCTTCTGGCGAGGCGGCAGGTATTTGTTCACCGGCGCGGTCCCTTGTTCCGGCATCAAATCAAAACCTCCACGCTCACGAACCATTTCGCTGACCTCCGACTCAGGGTCACCCAAATCACCAAATGCGCGGGCACCTGTTGGACAGGTCCGCACGCAGGCCGGAACCCGGTCCTCTTCGGGGAGATTCTCGTTATAGATGCGATCGACACAGAGCGTACATTTCTTCATGACCTGTTCCACCGGATCCATTTCGCGAGCCCCGTACGGGCAGGACCAGGCACAGAGGCCACAACCAATGCAGTGATCTTCATTCACCAACACAATTCCGTCTTCAACGCGCTTGTAGGAAGCACCCGTCGGACACACAGTGACACAAGGGGCATCCGTGCAATGCAAGCAAGACTTCGGAAAGTGCACCACCTGCGCGGTCTTTTCAGTCGTGACTTCAAAGGTATGGATCCGATTCAGCCAAGATCCAGATTGCTCCGCTCCATAGGCGTTAATGTCAGACAGTGGAGCGCCCTCTGACCCGGTGTTCCATTCCTTACAATTCACGACGCAGGCATGACACCCAACGCAAATATCAAGATCAATCACCAATCCCAGTTTTTTCGGACTGGGGTTCTCAGGCAACATCGTCATGACCGATCGCCCTTGGTCGATTGAAACTGAATCCCATAGGTGACCGTTGATGCTGGCTTGACCAGCTCTCCTGGCGACTCAATTACTGGGAAATCCGGGTAGATACCTGGATCACTTTGATCGGCTTTAGTGATCGATACTTTCAGATCGTACCAGGCCGCTTGACCGGTAATCGGATCCGAATTGGCCCAGCGAAGCCCATCACCTTTTTCGGGAAGTAATTCATGAATCAAATGATTCAACAAAAACCCTTTCGTGGCTTCAGGTGCATCAGGATTCAGTTGCCAGGCACCTTTACGCTTCCCAATCGCATTCCACGTCCAGACGGTATTCGGATTCAATGCATGCATCACAACCACCTGGACTTTAATCCGACCATGATGCGAGGCGACCCAAACCCAATCGCCATCACTGAGTTGGTGCTGTTTTGCAATTTCCGATGACACAAACAAGGGGTTGTGTCCATGGATTTGACGCAGCCATGGATTTTGCGATCCCCAAGAGTGATACATCGCCATCGGCCGTTGTGTCAGTGCATAGATTGGATAATCGGATTCCGACACCATGGATCCTTCAAACGGCGCATACCATTCAGGCAGTGGCGTAAAACTTGTGCGCACGCGTTCGCGAAGATGCTCAGGCGGCTGAATCTGCCCAAACCCTTCAGCGGCCAAGCGGAATTTTTGCAGCTCTTCGCTGTAGATTTGGTACACATAAGGTGCCGGCGAGTCATAAAAACCCATGTCAACTGCGAAGTCTTGGTACTGCTGATTGTGCGCTTTGTAATAACGTGCTTCTTTGGGAAGCTTATGAATCCAAAACCCACCATTCTCAATGTAACGATCGAGCTGATCCGAATGGCTATCCCCGCGACCGATGGCTTGACCATCTGCCCCCCGAAAACCAGCCAGCGGACCCACACCAGGTTTCCGTTGATGGTTGACGATATAGTCTGCGTAATCCTGATATTTTGGAGCACCGCTATCATCGACCATGCCCGGCAGTCCCAACCTCGCCCCTAGATCGAGCAAGACCGACTGAAACCCTCGCACGTTCCGTTTGAGCTCCACAACAGGCCATCGAATCGCGTCTGCGACAGCATCTGGCTCACAGATCGGACGATCAAGGAGAGAAATGCAGTCGTGACGTTCGAGATAGGTGGTATCGGGCAACACCAAATCGGCGTAAGCCACCATTTCTGAGGAATAGGCATCGGAATAGATCAGTTTCGGAATCTTGTACTCACCAGTCGCCGGGTCAACATCCGTCAGCATGTCGATCACCCCAGCCGAATTCATCGAGGAATTCCAAGCCATGTTGGCCATATACATAAACAACACATCAATGGGATAAGGATCGCCTGCATGTGCATTTGAGATCACCATATGCATTAAGCCATGTGCTGACAGCGGGGCGTCCCACGAGAATGCTTTATCAATTCTCACCGGTTGGCCGTCATCATCAATCAACAAGTCTTCAGGGCTTCTTGGGTATCCAAGAGGAGCTCCGGTGAGTGGCTGGCCCGGGCGAATAGAATCGGCTTTTCCGGCCGGCTTTGGATGCATGTCGACTGACTTCGGATAAGGCGGTTTGAATCGGAATCCCCCGGGCACATCAACGCTACCGAGTAACAACTGCAGAATATGTAGCGCACGACAGGTTTGGAAACCATTGGAATGAGCGGAAATCCCCCGCATCGCATGCATCGAGACCGGCCGGCCTTTCATGGTTTGGTGGGTTTCACCTTTCCAATCGGTCCATTCGATAGGCAGTTCAATCTCTTCTTCAAATGCAACTCTGGCAAGCTCTGCGGCTAATGCCCTCACCCGATCTGCAGAGACACCGGTCCGCGCCTCTGTTGCCTCAGGTGCATAATCTTGATCAAGCCAGGCATCCACCATCAGGGAGAACACCGAAACCAACTCTCGCCCCTCTGCATCGACGGTCTTCTCAGTAATATTCGGCGTGACTCCTGGCGTTTTATGGGAGATCAAGGATTGCGTTGACTGACAGAGAACCATGGCATCGCCATGATCATCCCGAGCGAACAATCCATGACTCTCAGTTCCTGGAGCATGAATCACTCGCCAAGGGGCGTTGGTGTAACGAATCAGATAATCCAGATCGATCCGGTTTGTGCGAAGAAGCTCATAAATCAGTGACTGAATCAACAGCCCATCAGTTCCTGGAGTGATCGAAACCCAGTCATCAGCAACAGCGGAATATCCTGTCTGCACTGGATTCACAGAGATCACCCGAACCCCGCGAGACTTGAGCTGACCAATTCCCATTTTGATTGGGTTCGAGTCATGGTCCTCAGCAACACCGAACATCATAAAGAGCTTCGTGAGCTCCCAATCGGGACTGCCAAATTCCCAAAACGCCCCACCCAAGGTATAGATTCCAGCTGCGGCCATATTGACCGAGCAAAATCCCCCGTGAGCCGCAAAATTGGGAGTTCCATACTGCTGAGCCCACCATCCCGTCAATGCTTGGCTTTGATCGCGACCGGTGAAGAAAGCGAGTTTCTTCGGATCTTTTTCGCGCACATCAGCAAGCCACTCAGCGGCGGTTGACAACGCTTCATCCCAGCTGATTTCTTCAAATTGGCCGGAGCCACGCGGACCGACTCGACGGAGTGGAGCACGCAAGCGGGCCGGCGAATTGTGTTGCATGATGCCAGCCGACCCTTTTGCGCAGAGTACGCCTTGATTGACTGGGTGATCACGATTTCCCTCGATGTAGCGAATTTCTCCGTCTTTGAAGTGCACATCGATTCCACAACGACATGCGCACATGTAGCATGTCGTCTTTCGGATCTCGTCGCTAACGATGGGTTGAGTATCAATGGCTGGCTGAGCTTTCAAAATGTTGTCCGCGAAATAAACGGCTTAAAGTACCACCAAGTGGATATTGAGTTCGATTGAATGGTGCAAAATTTCCGCCCAATGGAAGCAAAATGGACGATCTTAATGTTTATGTGAGCCTTGCCGGCTTCTTTTTTTCGTTATTAATTTTATGGTCAGGCGTCGGCGCCGGCGTGTTGGTGATTCCGACGCTGATCACACTGTTTCACATTGACCCCTTGGTGGCAGTGGCGTCTGGCAGCG
>QXYM01000105.1:0-205 GCA_009886945.1 Litorivicinus sp. | reverse complement strand
TTTTTAGGCATTTGCTTACCAATCACCGTTGGGACATCCGCAACCACGGCCGTAATGTCTCAAACTCATCAAGGAGCGCTATTTGAACTCACAATAGTCATCGCCATCATCCTGGCAGGATTGCTTGCCTTAACCGCGCTGTTAAGCACCCGAATCAAAACCATCATTTCGACCTGGCCGATGTCCTCATTGAGTGGCGTTACAG
>QXYM01000104.1:13953-14193 GCA_009886945.1 Litorivicinus sp. | reverse complement strand
GAGTCCGGTGATGTCTTCACCATCCAAGACGACTCGCCCCGCCGTTGGTTGGTAAAGACCGGCGATGACGTTGAATAGCGTTGTCTTTCCAGCACCGTTAGGTCCGATCAGGCCGGTGATTGAGCCTGGGCGTATGGTGAGGCTTGCTCCGTTAACGGCATGAACGCCGCCGAAGCGCTTATGTAAATTTTCGACAACGATCATGGATTTACTCAAACAGAAAGCGGCGCAGAGGGTATC
>QXYM01000104.1:0-13943 GCA_009886945.1 Litorivicinus sp. | reverse complement strand
CGCTTTTGTCGCAACGATTAGCGGTAGCCAACTGTTGTATTTTTGCCGTCTTTGACGAGGATTTCTCGATAACTACCGGCAGATTCACCGGCACCGATCAATTCGACAGCGGTTGCACCGACATAGTCGATCTCACCACCGTCCTTCAGGATTTGAAGACCTTTTGCGAGCTCACCAGGAAGAATTGGTGTACCTGGTGCATTGGCAACATCAAAGATTTTTGCTTTGACAGCATTGCTGTCAGTTGAGTTTGCAGCCTGCATCGCCAAAAGCGTTAGCGCAGCGGCATCATAAGCTTCAGGCGAGTATGGACCTGCGTCAAACCCGTCTTTCTTCGCTAAATCAGCATAGATTTGAGCGCCGTTGGAATCGGTGCCAGGGACAGTCCCGATCGAGCCGTTTAAGTCTGGGCCAATGGCCTTGACAAGACTTTCGCCGATCATGGCGTCTGGTAGGAAGAATTGATCAAAAGCACCGGCATCGAGAGATGATTGAATAATTCCCTTGCCGCCTTGGTCTAAGTAACCAACCACCACGAGGATATCACCACCGGCTTGGGTTAATGCCGCAACTTCAGCGCTATAATCGCCTTTACCATCTTCGTGAGGCGTGTTAATCGTGACTTTACCGCCTGCTGCTTCAAAGTTTGACTGAATTGAGTCAGCAAGACCTTTACCGTAATCGTTGTTGGTATAGGTCATCGCAATCGACTGAATGCCTTTTTCTTGAAGCACCTCTGAAATCACTTGTCCTTGGCGTGCATCAGACGGTGAGGCACGGAAGAAGAGGTCGTTGTCTTCCAAGGTTGATAACGCAGGTGAGGTTGCGGATGGCGAAAACAGCAACACACCCTTCGGCATGGCGACGTTTTGTAGAATTGAAATGGTGGCTCCAGAACAAAGGGCACCAATGATGGCATCCACTTTATCAGAGGCAATCACTCGTTCTGCGGCGGCAGCTGCGGCTGAGGCATCGACGCAAGTCGAATCTGCTCGGACGTGACTGACGGTTGCACTATCCAGTAAGAGTTTCGATGCAGAGACTTCTTTCATGGCAAGTTCCGCGCCGCGAGCCATGGATTCAGCGAGTGACTCCGCAGGACCTGTAAAGCCAAGAACGACACCGAGCTTGACGGATTTCGCATGACCACCGGCCAATGCAAAGGAGGATGTAAGAATGGCGGCAGTCGCCATCGCAAGTGCAGTTTTGTTCATAATTTTCTCCGTAGGGACCTTATCTTCAGAAGGCTGCATGCCGACTGTATGGGTTTTTCCGCCGTTTTTCGAGTCAGAGGCTTTCATTAGATCAAAAAAAGCCCGGCCAATGGCCGGGCGATTCACTAGGAGTGATCGGTTATGCAAAGTCGTCGATGAGCGAACCCTGTGTTTCAGGATCGATTTCGTCCACACGATAATTGTAGTTGGGATGATCCGAGCCCATGGCAATGGCTGCACCCTTTTTAATCGCAACAATCATCTCAGCGGTGAATTCAAAGCGGGAGAAATGAACGGAACTGGTTTTCTCCGCACTTGAACGCTCGAGATCTTCATCAGCAATGGCATAGACACGATCAAATCCTTGGATCTGAACGTAGGTTCTATTTTCAATGTTGACGAGCTCGGCGAGTTTCACTTTACGCTCGTCTTCGTCTGGGAATTCAATCATCTGTGTGCACTTCAGATTGGTTCCGTCAGGGATCAATGGATTATAGGCTTCAAGCTCATCCATGATTCCCTCTTCTTCAAACGTTTTTTCAATGCGAAGCATTTCCTGAATCTGATAGCGAATGGTTGCTTCGTTTTCGAATTGCAATGTCATGTTGGGTCCAACAAACACGCTGCGAATTCGTTTTAAGCGCATGGCTTCAGCCCGAATTTCGGGTCGCTGCTTTGCGTACTCTTCTAACGACAGCAGCGAGGTACGTTCAATTTTTGTCATAGTGACTCCTCATTTAGTCCATAGGCTTTAGCGACCAAAGACAACGGGTGCGCTAAGGCCGGCTCATTGCCGTGATTTTCACGGATACCCTGAGCAATGTGATGTCCACCAAGCGGACAATCACTGGAAATGTAGTCAGGGTTTTGATCATTCATTGCTCTGAAGACCGGCTTCCCGATTTTCATCGATGTCTCATGGAATTCTTGTTTCACTCCATAAGTACCGGCGTGGCCAGAGCAACGCTCGGTCGTTTTCACTTCTGTGTCTGGAATTAACTTCAAAAATTCTTCGGTTTTCTTTCCGATATTCTGTACACGACCATGACAAGGTGCCTGGTAGGACACATGACCGAGACCGTGTTTAAACTCGGTACTCATCAGGCCATCTTTGATTC
This sequence comes from Litorivicinus sp., assembly GCA_009886945.1. GTDB lineage: Bacteria > Pseudomonadota > Gammaproteobacteria > Pseudomonadales > Litorivicinaceae > HIMB30. The sequence goes on along the minus strand of QXYM01000104.1, from coordinate 11,611 downwards.
GTGAAATAAAGTAATCAAAGGGGTCCCAGAACGCGGCCTTCACCGTCTGGACATCCTCATCATCTGGGTACATTAGCGGCAACTCTTGCTTGAACATCAGGGTGCATGAGGGAACTCCTGCCAAGATGGCATAGCCTTCACGAGCGAGTTTGGCCAGATGTGGAATATTGACTCGCTTGAGTCGATCGACGGCTTCCAAATCACCTTGCTCTAACTTCGGCATGCCACAACAGACTTCCTTTTCAGCAACTACCCAAGGAATGTTGTTGTGTTCGAGCACCTTGATCATATCGGTACCGATGCCTGGCTCGTTGTAATTGATGTAGCAGGTTGCAAAGATCGCGACTTTACCCGGGGTGCGATCACCATCCTTCACATCGACGGCTTTGGACTGCTTGATCATTTGACGCAATTTCTTGGGCGCAAATTCAGGCAGCCAAGCATTCTCGTGGACGCCAAGCACGCTTTGGACGGCCTTACGCACGGGTTTCCAGTGGTTCACGGTATTAATCGTTTCAGTGATGACTGGAATGCCGGCAAGTTTTCCGAGTCCATCGGTATCGGACAGGATTTTATCGCGCATTGGCATGCCGTCTTTCTGATGCTTCACGGCTTTGGCTTGTAGCATCAGATGGGGGAAATCAACATTAAATGAATGCGGTGGAACGTAAGGACATTTCGCCATATAGCACATGTCGCACAAATAGCACTCGTCCACGACTTTCACGTAGTCTTCTTTGGCGACACCATCCACTTCCATTGTTTCGCTATCATCGATCAGATCGAAGAGCGTTGGGAACGAGTGACACAAACTCAGACAGCGTCGACATCCGTGGCAGATGTCAAAGACACGCTCAAGTTCGGCGTTGAGTTTCTCTTCGTCGTAGTACTCGGGGTTTTTCCAATCAATTGGGTGGCGCGTTGGCGCTTCTAAATTGCCTTCGCGTTTCGTTTCCGTCGCCATTCTTTTCTCCATGGGGGATGAAAACCAGGGACGGACCCCTGGTTTTCGTGCGAATTAAGCTTCTGCTTTGTACGCGTCCAGAGTTTTCTGGAATTTGTTTGCGTGGCTACGCTCTGCTTTTGCAAGAGTTTCGAACCAATCAGCGATTTCGTCGAAGCCTTCTTCACGTGCAGCTTTTGCCATGCCTGGATACATGTCTGTGTACTCATGAGTTTCACCTGCAATAGCAGACTCAAGTGCTTCAGCAACGTTTCCAGCAGCCAGACCAGTTTCAGGATCACCTGAACCACCCTGAATGAGGTATTCCATGTGGCCGTGTGCGTGGCCAGTCTCACCTTCGGCAGTGTTACGGAATACGTTAGCAACTTCAGGAGCGCCTTCGATGTCCGCCATGTTTGCGAAGTAGAGGTAACGACGGTTAGCTTTTGACTCACCAGCGAAGGCAGCCTTCAAGCTCTCTTCAGTTTTTGTACCTTTTAATTGCATGCAGTTTCTCCTTTATAGAGTCATGCGTTTTTCACAGTAATGTGGCACCGAATTACCGGTGTCGATGTGAAGTATGGGGACGGGTGTAATTTAATTCCAAGTGTATTTGTCAATAACTTCGATTTATTTTTACTATGGTGGTTTTCGCGTGATGGTTGTTGGATGGAATGCAGTGTATCAGTTGATTCTGGCGATGCGCGGATGACTCAAAACCCGTTACACTGCAGGCATGCAATTAAACTCTCCCCAACAACAGGCCGTCACTGCGCCTGAGTCTCATTTGCTGGTCATCGCCGGTGCCGGCTCGGGAAAAACCCGCGTGTTGGTTGAGCGAATGGCTTTTCTGATGCGTGATCAAGGTTTGTCGCCACATGCATTGATGGCGGTGACCTTTACCAATAAAGCGGCGCGTGAAATGCGTGAACGGCTGGAACAGACATTAGGCCGATCGTTACACACCATGTGGGTTGGCACTTTTCATGGATTAGCGCATCGATTTTTACGAGCGCATTGGCGTGATGCCGGCTTGATTGAGCAATTTCTGATTTTAGATTCCGATGATCAGCAACGGATGATGAAGCGGATTATTGCCGATTTGCAGTTGGATGATGCGAAGTTTAAGCCGCGGGCGGTCGCCGGGTTTATTAACAGCTGCAAAGATGAAGGACAGCGTCCGCATCACCTGCAAGCTGGCCGTGATTATTACAACGATATGTTAATTCGGCTGTATGCCGAGTATGAGGCGCGGTGCAAAGCCCAGAATTTGGTTGATTTTGGCGAGCTTTTGTTGAGGACGTTCGAAACACTTCAGAACAAATCAGAGCTTTTAAGCCATTATCAAGACCGTTTCAGACATTTATTGATCGACGAATTTCAAGATACCAATACCATTCAATATGCGTGGATGCGCTTATTGGCTGGACCAAAGACGCACGTCATGGCCGTCGGCGATGACGACCAGTCGATTTATGCATGGCGCGGTGCTCGGATTGAAAATATTCATCGTTATGAGACGGATTTCGCACCTGTCACGACGATCCGGTTAGAGCAGAACTATCGATCGACTGACGTGATTCTGAAAGCAGCAAACGCGGTGATTTCCAATAACACAGGTCGCCTTGGCAAAGAATTGTGGACAGAGCAAGGCGCAGGGACTCCGATCCAATTGTATGCAGCGTTTAATGAGCAAGACGAAGCTCGCTTTGTTGCGAATCGAATGAGTCAGCATGTCGATCAGGGTGGTCTGTATGGCGAACAAGCCATTTTGTATCGCTCCAACGCACAATCTCGTGTGTTGGAAGATGCATTATTACGCGCGGGTATTCCCTATCGGATTTACGGAGGCCAGCGATTCTATGAGCGCCTCGAGATCAAAAATGCATTGATGTACCTTCGGCTGATTCAAAACCGTTTTGATGACACCGCATTCGAGCGAATCATTAACGTTCCACCAAGAGGCATCGGTGAGCGCACCGTCGAACTCATCCGAGAGACTGCCCGCGATGAAGGCCAGGGATTGTGGGATGCTGCGCTTCGACTGACTCACGGCAACGGCTTGAGTGGCCGAGCGAAGACAGCGGTGGTCGCCTTTATTGATTTGATCAATGAGCTAGACCGTAAAGCCACTGATCTGGAGCTGTCTGATCTTGCTCGCGATGTGATCGAAACCACCGGACTACTTGCGTATCACGGCTCAGAAAAAGGGGAGCGCGGACAGACGCGCGTCGATAACTTAAATGAATTAGTCAGCGCGTGTCGTGCGTTTGAACCGGAAGATGAAGACAGCTCAGTGTTATTGCAGTTCCTCTCGCAAGCGAGTTTGGACGCCGGTGAGACACAGGCTGATCCAGATGCGGATGCGGTGCAACTGATGACGCTACATTCCGCCAAGGGTCTTGAATTCCCAAGAGTCTTTTTAGTGGGTGCAGAAGAAGAGTTGTTCCCGCATGTGATGAGCCTGGATTCGGCCGGTGGGCTCGAAGAGGAACGGCGGCTTGCCTATGTGGGCATTACCCGCGCCATGCAGCATTTGGTGGTGACCTACGCGGAATCTCGTCGTCTGAATGGACGTGATCACTTTGGGCTGTTGAGTCGATTTATTCGGGAGATACCCCAAGAGTGTATTGAAGAGGTTCGGTTGGAAACCCAGGTGAGCCGACCCTTTGTCTCATCATCGTTTGGCGCGCGCCCGGTTGATCGACCTCATCGCCACCCAAGATTTCAGGATTATGACGATGGCTTCAGTGAAGACACAGGTCTTGGGATTGGATCGCGGGTTGATCACGGCCTGTTCGGAGAAGGAACAATCCTTGCATTCGAAGGATCTGGGCCACAAATGAAAGTCCAGGTGCGGTTTGATGATGGATCTAAAAAATGGCTGGTCCTTCAATATGCGAAGCTGGTGCCGCTGGGCTAGTGATGCCCAGGGACTTGACGAATACGGCCGTTGGCATCAATGGCCACGAAGACGAATCGCGTTTCGGTTGATTTGTAACTTTCAGCACCTTGCTCGGTGATCCACACCTCGATGCGGATTTGCATCGATGATCGACCAATGTCCTCAAGCTCTCCGTAGAGGGAAACTTCGGATCCCACGGGGACGGGGGCAACGAAATCAACGTTATCGAGCGAGACAGTTGCGCATCGGCCTCCGCTGGCTTTCATTGCAATTTGCGCGGCCGCTTGATCCATTTGATCAAGCAACCAGCCTGCATAGATATCGCCGAGTGCGTTAGTAAACCTTGGGTGCGCGATCACCCGCAAAATTAATTCGCCTTCTGGATTGGGATCCTGTTCGTCAAGCTCCACGGCTGATCCTTATTGTTTAAGTGTGTGGAATGGAGTCTACCCTGTCATTACTCGTTCAAGAAGTACCCAAGGCATGTGACACGTTGGGTCGTCTGTTGCAGCGCACTCTGCAACATCCGCTCGCTGGCAAAGAGGCCGACCGATTGTTTGGCTCGGGTCAGTGCGGTATAGAGCAGTTCGCGGCTGGGTCGAAAACGCGATCCATTCGAGCTCGGTTCGGGAAGGCAGACTAAAACAGACTGATATTCAGAACCTTGCGAACGATGGATGCTGATTGCCCAGGCAGGCTCAACCCAACCGAGTTGATTTCTCATAAGAGGTGTTGAGAGCGTATCAAATCGCACACGTGGATTCTGCGTGTCATTGGAATCAACGACGACACCGATGTCGCCATTGAAGACCCCGAGCGCAGGTTGGTTTTCTGTCACTAAAAGCCGCTCTCCAACGCCTCTTAGCCCCAATTGTTGGCACTCGGCTTGAATCAAGTGATTCACAAAGCGTCGGCCACCAATTCCCTCGTGAATCGCAGTCAGACATTGAAATGCTGGTGCCTCGAGCTGCTCGGCTGTTTTGACACGGTCCAGATAGGGCTTGAGTCCATGCAACAGATACGTCTTTAAACGGTCTGTTGACTGATTGGGCTCCCAAAACACACCAGATTCGCGGATGCATTCAAGAAACCCCACGGAGTCGCCCACAAGACAGAGATCTTGCAAGGTTGCCAGAGTCTCTTGCCCTTGGATTCGATGACGATTGGTGAGTGTGAAGCAATGCGAGCTGAGACTCTCGGAGTCACTGATGGTTTTGAGAATATTGCCGGCCTCAACACTCGCCAACTGGTTGGGGTCACCCATTAAAATGATGTGTGCATCTGGGGACAGCGCTTTTAACAGACGATCAAACAAATCGAGCGAGACCATCGACGCTTCGTCAATCAAAACCACCTGTGATTCGCTCAGTGTATTCAATTGTCGATGGATGGTTGTTGCCACGACATCGTTGAGTCGGGCGTCGGGTTGATCCATGTTTGAGCAAGCCGCTTGAAACGATTCGGTCAATCGAACGGCGGCTTTTCCTGTCGGCGCGACCAAGGAGATGCGAGGTGTTTTCCCAAGAATCTTCAATTTTGCGGCAACGATAGCAGCTGCAGTGGTTGTCTTACCCGTTCCAGGTCCGCCAGACACCACGGCGAGGGTTCGCGCTGCAGCGCCAACGATGGCTGCCTGCTGCGAAGAGTCCGCATGGGGCATGAAGTGTAATGGGTCAATCGGGGCTGGGTTTATCCGAGTGAGCGCGCGTCGTCTGAGCTCGAGAGCGACTCGCTTTTCCTGGGCGCTATGTCGGCGGATTTGCAGGAATTGGTGATTGACGGCGAGTAATTGACTCAGGTCTTTTTGATTGAGTGCACGCGACCAAGATTCTTCACTCGCTCGATCGAGTTGCAATGCGGTATGCCCAGCATCGATGGCATCGAACAATTGAGACAATTCAGGCTTCAAATCAGCGGGTAAACCGAGTTGCTGCAACAAGAGGAACAAGTCACTGGTGGTCATCGGGTGCATAAGCATTGCTCCTCGAGAGCCAAAATCCCTGGTGTTTCTAGCGGACGTCGCCAGAGACCAGCGTTGTTGGAGTGAATCCCACGACAAAATAGGTAAGTGACATCACCTAAGTGCCGGTCCGGATCATAATCAGGCAACCGGCTACCGAGCCAGCGATGCAATGCCAGACCATAGATCGCTGCCTGTAGGGGATAGAATGACCGTTGCATGGCGGCTTGTAATTGCACATCCCCGTAGGAGCTATCATTCGGGCCTAAATAATTGGTTTTGTAATCGATGATGTGGAATCGACCTTGGTACTCGAAGACCAAGTCGATAAATCCGATCAAATGTCCCGCGATGGGCTGATCGATCGGAGGCTCCAGTGGCTCCCACCAAGAGAAGGCTCTACAGGCATTGAATAAGGTTTGCGCTCTCAAGTCCGGTTTGAGTGGCAATTCGAACTGAGGTTCAGGGCGTTTTTGGCTGACTCCAAGTTGGTTCAAAGATACGCCTGGATACAGTTCAACCGATAGAATCTGGCGAGTCCACTGGCCGACAAGCGGCGCATGGGACAGATCAAGGTGAGCGGGCCAACGTTTGTTGATCAAGCGATCGATGTCAGTGTCTTCACGGTGGGCTTGGGCGTGCCATTCGAGGATGTCATGAATAAATTGACCGGTCTCGGTCCCACCGGGAAGCTTGTGCCAATCGGCATTGAGTCCAAATTCTGTCGTCACAACCTCTTCATCGTCAGCGCCGCGAGCGCTATCAAGATGAGCATCGTGCTTGATAAGAGTCGAAAAACTTCTGAAAAACCATGACGGAATTTTGGGTTGTTGAAGCCTCGCGATCTTTTCAGTCGGTGGAACGAATGCTTGCCGTGATGTGTCAGCGTTTGGAACAGTCAAGGTTGAGTGATGCACACCGAGCGCGTCTACATCTCTCCCGTGTAAAAGCTTGGATACCGCATTTTCAGAGTCAGGGATGCCGAGAAACACAGTCTGTTTAGCGCGAGTCAACGCGACATAGAGCAATCGGTTGAGGTCTTCATCTTGATCCTTTTGCGCAGCCGCCAATGCCTCTGAAGTGAGATCGATTTTGGAGCCTTCAGCGTCACAATAGTCGAGCCCCCAAGCATGTTTGGACAGGGACTTTGCGGTGATGCTATCGGCTAAAATCACCACCGGATATTCAAGACCTTTTGCGCCATGAATGGTGTTAATCCGAATCACTTGAGACTCGGTTGGTGATCGCTGACTGGTGCGATCATCGGCATCTTGTGTATTGCTCGCTTGCTTGGCCCACCAGTGCGCGGCTTCGATGGGACTGAGTCCTTTGCCGTCTTCACCAAAAATCTCGAGGCACTGCATCAGCAGGTTCCAATCTTCCAAGCCATCCAAGGTGTTTGGAAATCGCGTTGCCGTCTGACAGCGCTCAAATAAGCGTGCGATCGATGCTGCTGGCCCGTCGGATAGCCAGCGGTCTCTGGCGTTAAATAATTCGCTTTGATATTCAACAAACGCCGGATGTTCGATGAGTAGCCCAGGATGATTGAGCTCGAATCCCATGAGCGGAGTTGCGACTGCTGATGTGACTTTTCCAAGATCATCAGGATTTGCGATGGCTTCTAAAATGGAAACCATGTCTCGGGAAATTCTGTGTGTAAACACACGGGCTTTGTTTTGGTAGTGAAAGGGCAGTCCGTAGCGTTCACCAATGTGTTTAATTTTCGCCGCGGTCGCTCGGCTTTGGACTAAAATGCAGAGATCGTTTTCCAACACGGGTTGCCCATTGATTTGGCAGGTCCCTTGGCGTCCTTTCGATAACAGCGACGCACTCAGCTGCACGACCCGTTCTGGGGTCAGCGCTTCAATCCACTGAAAACCTGTTAATTCCTGATGGTCCAACACAAGCGGTGGCGTGTCTTCGGGTCGCCCACACGTTAAGGGGTGGTATCTGAGTGACTGACCGACTGGGTGAGCTGAATCAAATACCGAGTTCAATCCCTCAACTAATGTCTCTGTCGATCGGTAGACCGTATCTAAGTTCCATCGTGAGGTCTCAGGGAGACTACGGACCACTTGATGATAAAAGGCTGTATCCGCGCCGCGGAAACGATAGATGGCTTGCTTGGGGTCGCCGACCATCATCATCAGTCGCGTTGGCGTGTCAGGATACAGTTGATCGAGCATCGACCATTGGTGACGATCGGTATCTTGAAACTCATCCACTAAAATCAAGGTGTGTTCAGGACGCTCGCTCGCTAAGTGTTCGGCGACCCAAGCCGCATCACGAATGATCTGATCATTGTCGGTGATACCAAGCTCTGACAGCCGTTGCCGATAGGCCTCTCTGAAGAGGTGTAAGCAATACGATCGAAAGGCGCGTTCGGTTGCTAACGGCTTCAGTAAGGCAACCCACTGATCGAAACCGGTCCCCCGATGATCATTTTCACGGCTCAGGAAGTATTTCACAGTGGTGTCAGGAATTTGCGTGCGTTTTGTCGCTTGTTCAATGATGTCGCAATGACCGATGAGCGTCTTTTGCTGAAGTCCCTTCAGCGTTTTCAGCGATTCCAATTGATTGAGTGCTTCTGCTTTTGCTTGAGCAAATTCCGATGCAATGGCCCCAAGATCAGGGCAACTTTTGACCTGCGGTTTGATCTGATCAATGGGTTTCCAAGCAAGCTCCGCCTGGCTCATCAGATTGGAAAGTCCGCCTGTGAGCTCCCGGATGAGTCCCTGACCGTGCATCTTGGCAAGTTCCCGGTAGCAGTCAATGATGACTTCTTGTCGAATTTGTTCAGTGTCTGTTTCCACGGGAAAACTTGGGATTCCAGCAGCCGGTCCGAAGTCATTCACCAAGCGGATGGCAAAGCCATGGATGGTTTGAATATCGATGGTATCGATTTGACGGAGGGCATGATGGAGTCTTTCTAAGCCAGTTGGCAGTGAATGATCGGGATATAAGCGCGCGAGCTCAGACTCGCCGCGGTTGAGTTGATCGATTTCATCCAATAGCCGTTGACGGACGCGAGCGCGAAGTTCTCGAGTGGAAGCTCTGGTGAACGTCATCAGAAGACAATGGTCTGGTTGGTGCCCTTCAATGGCAATGGCTTTGATGAGCATCGACATCAATGCGTAGGTTTTACCGGTACCGGCACTGGCCTCGATTAAATGTCTGCCCGACGATGGGATGGATGTTGGATTAAAGCGCTGCACGGGATCGACCGAGATAATTCACTAATGGAACGACGAGTTCCATGACCAATGCGTGATGTTTGTGTGAGATGTCTGAATCGTGCATCCAGACGCGCTGATACTCGGGTTTAAAACGCAACGCTTGGTCATTCCATTGAATCCACTCCATTGTGTTTGGATCCTTGTTGAGGTGTTTTGCGGTTTTCATTGCAAGTGGGCTGATCAGCGGACAGGGTGAGTGGTGATCCGCGATATGATGCAGCCAGCTGGCCAGTAAGTCCTTTGCTGTTGTGCTGTCGATCGGCCCGAAAGGAATGACCCGATTTTTAAATGTGACCAAACGCATGCTTTCCTCAGTGGGTGTGGTTGCGTAAAGCAAGAGACCTTCTAAAAGCACTCGCAGGCCGCGGAGACTATCGACGGAATCACCGACCACAATGCGCGGCGTTTCCACCGTCTGAAGTTGATCGATTGAGATTGTAAAATCATCGATGGAGAGAATGGTCGGATCGATCCATTGCGCGTCAAAATCGAGGGCGTCAATCACGACAGAAGGGGCGATACTCCTCAATGCATCCGCGAAATCGATCTCATCGGGTAGTTCAGGGTGTTGCTGAATCACAGTCTGAATGTCAGATCGAGTGAGCGATTGGCTGACCAGCGCATCTCGGACTTTGAATTGGTTGAGCGCATCGATGGTGAGCGGTTCAAGGTTCAGATCTGGATGGTCTGGAGGTTGCAGGCGGACGCCTTTGTGTTCGAGGAATGCGCGCGCTGGCTGAGAGGCAGTGTCGAGAAAGTCAGAAGCTGTCCAGTGGTGACGGATGGCGGGCTCACTCGACTGATGGGGTGAGACCTTAATCGCGTGTGGGTGTAGGCCAAGACCCATTGGAAGTTCGGTGACTGGGTTGTTGGTTGAATGTTGAAAGCAGTCAACCAACGTCACAACTCCGGGGCCGGGAAGTTCTTGACTTTGCTGGATTGGATGCCGCCCGATCCAACTGATCCATAGGGCGTCTTCGGTATTCATGATGATGTCGGCGAGTACTTGTCGTTCTTTGTCGGATTCGACGAGATCACCCGGTCGAGGCATGTGTGCGATCAAATCCCACAAATGGATGGGACTGTCCGATGGAAACGAATCATGATTGGCGCCTAAGATGGCAACCGCAGGGGTCGTGATACTTCGTATGGTTTGTGGTGCAGTCACTGAGAGTTGATCATTGAGGGCCAGAGGTCGAGACAGGCCAACGGACTGTTTCAGCGCCAACCATTCAAAGACTGTACCGAGACTGACGGTGTGGTTGTTCCATTGTTCGATCAAGGGAGCGAGGTTGAGATTGAGTACCTGTCCAAGCGTTAACCGCTGAAGCGCTCGTTCGATCAAATGCACAGCCTCACCTAATGGCAGTTCTGATGGAGCTGTCAGGATGGATTCCACAGAGGTGAGCGCAGCGATCAGCCGATCTAACGCGTAGGTTTGCTCAATGGCTTCCGTGGGCGTGCTGTCTGAGGACCAATGATCATCTGGATCGGCCATCAGGCCTTTCAGTAGTCGCTGTTTAGCAGCGATGAGTGTGTGACGGTAACCGGAGAGTCCGCGCCGCGCACCGGATTGAATCAGCCAGCGCTGGATCTGACGTACATGGTGGTCAGTCAACTTCAGTGATGCTTTCACTGAGGGTTCGCACAGGAATGCAAACAATGGGCCCGCTTTAAATCCAGATTTGGCCATGTCAGAGAGTAGCTGGATTGAAACCACCTCCAGTGGCTGAATGATGAGAGGATCGGGTGCGGTTGACAAGTGCTCTAGCAGATCAGAGTGATGGAAAACACGCTGAACAATGGGTCCATACAGCGCTGGATTGGGGGTCACAATGTGAAGATCACGAAGGCTTCGGGACGGATGTTCATTGAACCAATGAGTGATCCAGTGTTTCAGGCGGATGACCTCTTGCGTGGGACTGGTTGCTGCGACCAGAGCCACGGACGAATCCATTGCTATCGGTCGGTGTTGGTTGTCGAACAGAGCCTGTTTGAGTTGAGATAGCCCGTGGGTTGGCTGGATGTGGACAAAGCCTTCGATCACATCGCGGTCACCAAGAGTGGAGAGTACCTTGGCCTTTTCACGGCAAAGATCGGCAAGCACGGGATGGGTCTCTGGGAGCTCAAGCGATCCTTGGGTAAACCATGGCGAGGGAGAGGGAGATTGCAAGCAGAGGAAACAGGGCGTGTTGTGCGTCCAGGCTTCGAGTGCTTCAAGTGCCAGCGATGAGAGTCGATCTGGGTTAAAGACGATCACACGACCGACAGTTGCCAAACGTTCGGATGCCGGTTCTTTGATCGCATGGATCATCGACGCATAAGGGGCGTCTGGGAGCAGGGGTCTGATCTGTTGCCAGAGTTTCGCCTGCCAGACCATCTGAGGCGCCGAGGGTCGATGTTGATCCCAATGCAGCAACCAATCGGGGCGCTCGATTAAATATCGCTGAAAGAGTTGGAATAGCCGAGTGACTTGTTGCAAATAGTCGGCTTCCTGAAGCTCTGGATTCTGTTCACGCCAGAGCGTTGCGATCGACCAGTAAAGATCAGAGTCGAGTTGCTCGGTG
>QXYM01000103.1 GCA_009886945.1 Litorivicinus sp. | reverse complement strand
TTTGAAAGTCGCGTAAAACTACAGGTTGGCGGGCGCTTAGGCAACCATGATTGGCGCTTCGGTGAGGTCAAACCAGCAAAAATGGAGTCGAACTGATCGCTCGATCTCTATGTTGTACCAGAGCAAACTTGAAACTGACTGTCTAAACGATGGCGTACGCCTAGACGATGTTGGCCTGGACTCTGTTGATTGACCGACTGTCTGATTGATTGATTAATTTTACTCAATACACTGAGTAAAATGTTTTTAGACCCAAAAAAAGGCGGAGAAATCAACACAAGCATTTGTAATTTACTATTTTTTATTTTCGCTATGTAGAGCGTTGAGACGACCGATATCAACTTAAAGTTGAATCATATCGGAGGCACTTCTCGTCCAAGCTTGTCATAGAACTGCTGAACAAACTGATCGAGTGTTTGGGTTGCAATTGCATCACGGAGGCCCTGCATCACGCGCTGGTAATGCCGAAGGTTGTGAATCGTATTGAGAGTTGCTCCTAAGATCTCTCCACACTTATCTAAGTGATGCAGGTAGGCACGACTGTAGTGCTTGCAGGTGTAACAATCGCATGCCTCGTCAATCGGTCCCTCATGGGTCCGATTTGCCGCATTTCTGAGCTTCAAGACACCAGCATCAATAAACAAATGACTGTTTCGCGCATTACGTGTGGGCATCACGCAGTCGAACATATCCACGCCACGCCGGACACCTTCAACTAAATCCTCAGGCTTACCGACACCCATGACATAACGGGGTTGATCTTCCGGTAATCGTGGTGCGGTATGACGCATCACTTTAAACATCTCGTCTTTGGGCTCGCCAACAGATAATCCGCCAATCGCATAGCCGTCGAAACCCATTGCGACCAACGCCTCTAAGCTCTGATCACGTTGATCTAAAAACATGGAGCCCTGCACAATTCCAAACAATGCCGATGGTGAATCGGCATGTGCCTCGAGTGAACGTTTCGCCCAGCGTAGACTTAATTCCATCGATTGTTGCGATTCTTCAACAGTCACTGGGTAGGGCGTGCACTCGTCAAAAATCATCACGATGTCAGAGCCTAACTGACGTTGAACCGCCATCGATCGCTCGGGATCTAACCAGACTTCGGATCCATCCACCGGACTTCTGAATTTCACGCCCTCTTCGGTGATCTTTCGCATGTTGCCAAGACTGAACACCTGAAACCCACCTGAATCGGTCAGGATTGGTCGATCCCAATGAATCATTGAGTGCAGACCACCAAGTGCCGCAACCTGATCTGCGCCCGGGCGCAGCATCAAATGAAAGGTATTACCCAACAAGATCTCAGCACCACTCTCGATCACTTGGTCTGTGGTCACGCCTTTCACGGTTCCGTAGGTCCCGACTGGCATAAAAGCCGGTGTCTGAATCGATCCTCTCGGAAAGGTGATTTCTCCTCGACGAGCAAGTCCGTCAGTGGCTTTGACTTGAAAGGTCATGTGGCATTCAGGACGCATGGCTGGCCTCTGGATCTCGTGTCATCAAACAGGCGTCACCGTAGCTGAAAAATCGATAGCCTTCACGGACCGCTTCTTGGTAGGCAGCCATCATTCGTTCGTACCCCCCAAATGCTGACACCAACATCAGAAGCGTTGATTCTGGCAAATGAAAATTCGTGAATAAAACATCGATCACGTTGAATTGGTAGCCTGGGGTAATAAAGATCGATGTTTCATCCGACCCGGCCTTGATCTGTCCGCCATTGGCGGCAGCTGATCCCTCAAGACAGCGCATTGTCGTTGTTCCAATCGCGATGATACGCCGACCGGTGGCTCTCGCTTCCTGAATGGTCTCGCATACCTCAGGAGAAATGTTGTACCACTCGCCATGCATCTGATGCTCACTCAAATCATCAACTCGCACGGGGTTAAAGGTACCGGCACCCACGTGCAGAGTCACTTCACACCAGGTTGCACCCTGTTCTTTGATTGCTTGAATCATCGACTCATCGATATGTAAACCAGCCGTCGGTGCGGCGACGGCACCTGAGTCTTTCGCGAATACCGTTTGGTAGCGCTCTCGATCGGACGCTGTGTCATCTCGCTTGATATAAGGTGGTAGCGGAATATGTCCGTGGGCCTCAGCCATCTCAAGAATGCGAAGCGAGGGATCAGACTCCAATAAAAATAGATCACCATCTCGACCAGTGATTGTGAGTTCAAATCCGCCATCCATCTGCAGTACAGCGCCCTCTTTCGGTGACTTCGATGCTTTGACAAACGCGCGAACAGCATGCTCTGACAATAACCGCTCGATCATCACTTCAATTCGGCCACCCGATGCTTTTGCACCAAAGAGCCGCGCTGGAAAGACGCGGGTGTTATTCGCAACCACCACATCTCCCGCGCGGATCAAAGACGGCAAATCCGAGACCTGGCGATGGGCGAACGGCTGACCAGGATGAATCACCATGAGACGACTGTCAGTGCGATTATCAAGCGGTTGGCTCGCAATCAAATCATCGGGTAATTGGTATGCAAAATCTTGACGTTTCAAAGGCGACCTCATGGTTTAGCGATCGTGAGTCTAAATTCTTTCACACAATAAAAAAGGGACTACTTTGGTTTTTTTATGAAAAATCGATCACAGACGCTCTTTTTCGATCAAAGCATGTTGACCAATTCGATTGCTCCCTTAGCCACGACATCGCTAGCCTGATGATTCACAGATCTCGCTGACGAGTATCCTGCAGGCCTGAGATATGCGAAAAGCAGATGACAAAAACGCCACGGTTGTTTAGTATTCGCGTCCCATTGCCGAAGTGGTGGAACTGGTAGACACGACGGATTCAAAATCCGTTGCCTTTGCGGGCTTGGGGGTTCGAGTCCCCCCTTCGGTACCAAATTCCCAACAGCGAAAAGATGCGCCCGTGTCAAAAGTCAGCTGCTACATCATCGCCTTCAACGAAGCCAACAAAATCCGCCCAGCCATCGAAAGTGTGATCGAGTGGGCCGATGAAGTGATTCTTTGTGATTCGCACTCGACCGATGAGACAGCCAGTATTGCCGAATCACTGGGTGCACGTGTTGTTCAAATCGACTTTCACGGCTTTGGGCAATTACGGAATGACGCGATCGCAGCTTGTCAGCATGAGTGGATTTTCTCATTGGATTCCGATGAACGCTGCACGCCTGAAGCCCGCGATGAAATTCTCTCGATTGTTCGAAAGAATGAGGCAGATGGGCCGGTTGCCTATTTCATGCCACGACAAAATTATCTCCTGGGCCGTTGGGTGAAACATTCCGGCTGGAATCCCGATTATCGGCAGCCTCAATTGTTTCGACGAGGTCAGTTGAGCTACACCCTTGAAGAGGTCCATGAAGGATTTATCTGTGAGGGTCCCATCGGTCATTTGACGCAATCCATTTGGCAGTTCCCGTTTGAAAATCTCGAACAGATGCTGCACAAAGCCCAGCGATACTCGACACTCGGTGCGCAAAAACTCCTCCGAAACCAGAAAAGGGGTGGGATGGGACCTGCCTTGATCCATGGGCTTTCGATGTTTTTGAAAATCTATTTACTGAAAAGCGGCTGGCGTGATGGACGCGCCGGGTTTGCCATTGCCATTGGTGGATTTATCGGTGCGTTCTATAAATATGCGAAACTAGCGGAACTGCAAAACGATTGGACGGAACCAAGCATGCCTAAAGTCGGAAAGCCTAAGTCATGATCAAACACGCGGCACTGGTCACAGTGGTCGCAACCGCCGGGTTACTTTACACAGCGCTAACCCGAGAAACCGATTTAGCCGAATTTGACCGCAAAGAACTTGAGGCGTTGATTGAATCACCTCGCCCTGCTTTAACTGTCAATCCCCTAGTCGAAGACCATCGTCAGCAATTTGCGCGACTGATGATGGATTATGCCGAACAAGAAAATGAGCGACTTCGCGCAGCGCGTGCTTTTATCCCCGGGATCATCGAACGCCAGACGAAGAGTATCGAGCCAGATCCAGCCCTTACACTATTGATGACCCACTTTGATATCGATCCAGATACCTCGCTCGATTACATCGAAGCGGAGCTCTATCTGCGAGTCGACGGCTTGCCGCCCGCGTTGGTCGCAACCCAAGCTGCAATCGAGTCGGCCTGGGGCGAATCGCGATTTGCGATCGAAGGCAATAACTACTTCGGCCACCAATGCTACGAACAAGGCTGTGGTATCAAACCCAAACAGAGCAAGAAGAAAGCGCTTGAAGTCAGACGCTTTGAGACCATCGGTGACTCTGTCGCCGCGTATTATCAGAACATCAACACCCATCGAGCATATCGAGATCTCCGCAAGTTACGGCTTGATCTACGAACCCAGAACCAACCGTTGACCACCAAAGCATTGATTCCAACGCTCAGTCGATATTCCGAACTTGGTCAAAAGTATTTGAGGATCCTCAGATCGGTCTTTCGGTCTGACTACATTCAATTAGCGCAACAAGTTGAGTCTGATGCAGGTCAGTAGCGCACCCATTTGGAAACGCCTGTTGGCTTTGATCTACGATGCGTTAGTGGTCACCGCTCTGGTCTTGATCTCAGGCCTCATTGCATCGGTGATTGCTCAAGGGGAAGCACCTTCCTGGCTCACCCAACTCCTCATCGTCTTGTCAGTGGGTGGCTATTTCTGGTGGTCGTGGTCACGTGGTGGGAAGACGGCCGGCATGCGAGCCTGGCGGCTTCGCGTGGTGGGAATGGACGGAGAACCGCTCACGAGCCAAGTGGCGATGAAACGATTGATGATGTGCATTCTGACCTTAGCGCCA
The DNA here is from genome assembly GCA_009886945.1 of Litorivicinus sp. Taxonomy (GTDB): domain Bacteria; phylum Pseudomonadota; class Gammaproteobacteria; order Pseudomonadales; family Litorivicinaceae; genus HIMB30. Next base: position 881 of record QXYM01000103.1, on the reverse strand, counting down.
ACAGGGGTTCCCTTACTGACCGGTTGGTTATCGCCCATTGGTCAGACGGTCTACGACTCCCTATCAAACACCCGAGTGGTTGCGGAACCTAAGCCGCCCAAGTCAACGCAATAGTCGCGGCGTCAGTAACAACGGGATACAAAGCGGCAAAATAATCGCCAGTGACGGATGACCGCCCGCTAAAAACACAGCAGGCGATGCCATGTCCATCGCATATTTAAACACCAGTCCAATCAAGACCGCGATAAACACCCGTGTCGACATACCGAGTGAGCGCATGGATCCAAAGGCCGTCGCTGAAGCCAGCAACGCCAGTGCAATCAAGGTCACAGGAAGCAATAATCGCTGCCAAAACAGTTGGCTGTGTGCTCGTGCGTTTAATCCTTCGTCGGTCAAATAAGTGGCCGCATCCCAAAGCTCACTCAGTGACAAAGCATCCGGATTTTGCACTAACCAACGCACCTGTCGTTCAGTCAGGTTCGAGGTCTGACTCAATGCACGAGTCTCAGTCAGGATCTGATCCCCTGCAAAGGTCAATACACGGGCATCGGCAAACTCGACTTGATTGCCTTGAAAAGACACTGCTTGCGATGCGGTCAATTGTGCAATCTCGTCACGGTTTTCGCTCATTTCGATTTGCTTCCAGAGTCTCACCGAGCCATCGGCCGCACCTTCGACAAACACATATCGGCCAGATTCTCGAGTCCAGATTGAGTCTTTGACTCCACCTGAGACGTTGGCATCTTTTAAGGCTTGGCTAAACCGTTCGGCATTCGGCATCCCAACCTCTGCAACGACAATGGAGCCGATGAGAATGGGGGACAACACCCAGATGATCTTCAAAAAAATCTGTCGGATACTCAGTCCTGCAGCTCTTAAGA
>QXYM01000102.1 GCA_009886945.1 Litorivicinus sp. | reverse complement strand
GTTTGAGATGCCCGAAATCCATTTTGGAGTACCAAGCACTCACAACCAATGCGGCGACCACAGCCAATCCTGCAGCCTCAGTCGCAGTCACGAAGCCACCAAAAATACCTCCCAAAATCACCACGGGTAGAGTAAATGCAGGCAATGCATCGACCAAGGTAATCCAGAGACGGCGGAACTCGAATGCGTCTTCCTTGGGCAAGTTATATCGACGCGCAAAGTAATAGGCCATTCCCATGAGACCAAACGCGCCCAACAATCCAGGAATTATCCCAGCGACGAACAACTGCTCAACAGACGTTCCTGCCGATGTCGCGTACAAAATCATCGGGATGGATGGCGGGATAATAATGGCCAAAGAGGCAGACGAAGAGGTCACGGCAGCCGCAAATGGTGCAGAGTAACCCCGTTTTTTCATCTGCGGGATCAATACCGAACCGAGCGCCGCCACGTCAGCAACGGCCGACCCTGAGATTTCCGCGAAGAAAAGACTCACACCGATGTTAACCATTGCAAGTCCGCCGCGAACAAAACCAATGATGGCATTCACAAAGTTGATGAGTTTATCGGTGATGCCACCGGCATTCATAATCGCGCCAGCCAGAACGAACATGGGGATCGCAATCAACGAAAACTTGGTCGAGCCGTCATACATATCCAAAGCGAGAGTAACAATACTATCGACACCTTCAGTCACACCTAGACCGAAAATTGCGGCGACAGCAAGGCCGACGGCGATGGGCACATTCAAGCAAATCAACGCGACGAGAATCAAAAACATCACAAGTACGATCATGATTTGACTCCTGCTTTCGCCAGTTCGGTCTCGACTTCTTCCTCAATTTCAGCGTGCTCTAATGAGATCCCAGCACAGGACTTTTGATAGTAGTTAGGGAAGCTCAACAATTCACAAATCACAAATAAAGTGGCCCCTATCGGAATCACGGACTGTGTCAATTGAATTGGAACCCAGGTGAGAGAGACTAAATATTCGCCCTCTAGAACGACGAGGACTTGGTAGCCAGTGTAGGCCAGTAGGACAAAAAATCCGACGACCACTGCTTCCGCAAAGATCACAGCCCATGCTCGGATGGGCATTGGAATGGACAATAACACCGTATCAAATCCAATGTGTCGCCGATGCAACGCCGCATAGGCGCCACCGTAATACGTCAGCCAAGCCAGTTGAATCGCAGCAATTTCGTCATACCAAGACACCGAATTCCCCGTGATTCGAGCCAAGACTGCGAAAATAACAACCGCCGTTAACGCGATCATCTGAAATAAAATGAACCACACTAACCACTGATCGACAGCTTTTGCGAACCGATTCACATCATACTCCTGACTGATTGAAATGGACGGCCCGAACGGGCCGCCACTTCGGGTGATATCACCCGATTAGTTCGCAAGACTCTGAACGGTTTTCACCAACTCAGCGCCACCTTTCACAGACGATGCAAACTCATCATAAATTGGCTTCGATGCCTTGATGAATGCTGCATTATCCGCGGTATTGACTTCAACGCCGGCTGCCTTGATCACATCCAAAAGCTCTGTCTCAAGTGCGGCGGCTTTTCGGTACACAAAGGTTTGTGTCGATGCTGCACAGCTTGAAAGGACCTTACGGACGTCAGCTGGGTGCTTTTCGAAGTGTTTTTTCGATGAAAGCACATAGGCAGGGGTATAGACGTGACCTGTAATAGACAGGTATTTCTGGACTTCCTGGAACTTCGCCGATGCAATCTGTGCATAGGGATTTTCCTGCCCATCGATCACCCCGGTTTTTAATGCCGTAAAGACATCAGAAAACGCCATCGGTGTTGGGTTGGCACCATAAAGCTTGAACATCTTGACGCGCCACGCACCCTTCGGTGTGCGGAGCTTGACGCCGTCGAGGTCAGCAGGAACGTTGACCGGACGTGTATTGTTGGTGATGTGGCGGAAGCCATTCTCAAAATACCCAACAATGTGATAGCCCTTGGCTTCAGCAGCCGCCTGGAAGGTATCACCAAGTTTGTCCTGAACGCGCTTCATATGCTCGCGATCTTTGATGATGTAGGGCATTTCAAACACCCCGAATTCATCAGAGACAGACGACATGACTGATGAGGGAAGGGCAAAATCGACCTGACCCAACTTCAGTTTTTGAAGAAGTTCTTTGTCTTTACCCAATTGCGATGAACCAAAAGTTTGCACTTCAATTTTGCCATTGGATTCATCATTCACACATTGTGCGTAGGCGTTGACACTGGCCTCAAATAAAGATCCAGGTGCCCCGACGTGTCCGAACTTCAAAGTCACATCTGCTGCTTGAACCTGCGCCGTGACCGCCGCTGATAAAACAGCCGCTGATGCTGCTAGTGAACGTAAGATTTTCATAGTTTCCTCCGATTTATTGTTATCCTGGAGTGAGTTTGAATTACCGCATCAGAACCTGCATTGCAGCCTCTACTCCCCCTGCCTTGTGCGGCACACCGGCAAGGCCCAGACCCATTTCCACGCCACTTAGCGTGCCCATGAGTGTGAGTTCGTTGAAGTCGCCCAGATGGCCTATACGGAACGCTCTACCCTTCAGCTTTCCAAGACCTGTCCCAAGCGACATATCAAATCGTTCTAAAAT
>QXYM01000101.1 GCA_009886945.1 Litorivicinus sp. | reverse complement strand
TTGGTCGCTTGTTTACCCTCCTCTCGAACCATTGATCGCAGGGCATCGATCCACTCTTGGCAAGTCTCGTCGTCAACGGATGGCCGAATGCTTTCGGGAGTCAGTGAGCTCATTGCAGGTCTCCTTACGTTCTCACTGAAGTATAAAACTGTTGAATGAGTGGTTTTCGGCGAATGAATTGTGCGATTTCTTTAAGATTAGTGATAATGGCTAATGAATAGCAGTTTTGGAGTGATTCATTCATGATTGATGGGATTGATTCGAAAATTCTCAAAGCACTTCAGCGGAACGGGCGATTATCACAACTGGAGTTGGCCGAAGAGGTGGGGTTATCGCCAACGCCCTGTGCGAGGCGCGTGAAGAAGCTTGAAGCTGAGGGTTTTATTCGCGGTTATACAGCTTTGATCGATGAAGAGAAGCTGGGTTTTGGTTTCAGCATCTTTGTCTCGGTCAGACTCGATAAACAGATTGATGATCGGTTATTGAGTTTTGAGCAGGCAGTGAGCCGTTATCCTGAAGTGGTGGATTGTTGGCTGATGACTGGAGGGTTTGATTATCTCTTGCGAGTTGCTGTGTCTGATTTGCATGAATTCGAGCGATTTCTTACACGAAAGTTAACCAAAATTGAGGGTGTTGCCTCCATTGAATCGTCAATTCCTCTTCGGCGTGTGAAAGAGAGTGTGGCACGATTGATGTGATACAAGGAGGGAGGGTCAAGTGCCTCAGGTTTTTGGAATCGCGTTTGCTCAGTTTTTAGGCTGTTCGCTGTGGTTTAGTGTCAATGGTGTGTCAGCGGCCTTGCTTGATGACTGGGGAGTGGAACCTTCTGCGATGGGTTGGCTGACAGGCGCGGTTCAAGCCGGCTTTATTGCTGGAACCTTGGGTCTTGCGATGACCAACTTGGCCGATCGTTTTCGAGCATCCACGATTTTTTTGTGGGCATCGATCGCCGGGAGTATGGCTAACCTTTTGTTTGCTTATCAGGCCTCGGGTTTGACTGACGGAATGGTCTATCGGTTGATTGTCGGTGTCTGTCTGGCCGGCATCTATCCCGTTGGGATGAAGCTGATCGTGAGTTGGTCGCCGAAGCTTCCTGGTGTCGGACTCGGCTTAGTGGTTGGTATGTTAACCCTTGGAACCGCGTCGCCACATCTTCTGAATACGCTGGCGTCATCTCCAGATTGGCGATTGACCCTCATTGCCGTATCGATGCTCGCGCTCTTTGGGGGCGTGTTGGTTCGATGGATCGGTGAGGGCCCACATGGAATTCGCCAAAGCGGACCAATTCGGTGGGGTGCTGTTTTTTCGAGCTTTCAGCGGTCTCGGTTTCGAGCATCGGCCTTTGGTTATTTCGGTCATATGTGGGAGTTGTATGCATTTTGGACGCTCGTTCCTTGGTTAGTGAACGCAGTCATGCCTGATGCATCCGCGACTGAAACTTCCGCATGGTCTTTTCTTGTGATTGGTGTGGGTTTGTTGGGGGCGATCTGGGGCGGTTTGATGAGTCAGCGCTGGGGAAGTGCCCGCGTGGCCTTTGTGTCATTGATGATTTCAGGTTCATTGTGCGTGCTCTATCCGTGGATCAGTATCACACCAGCACTCGCGATCACCGCGCTCATGATCTGGGGGTTTTTTGTGATCGCGGATTCAGCTCAATTTTCAGCGATTTCGTCGAAGGCTTGCGATCCAGAGATGGTGGCAAGTGCGCTATCGATTCAAAACAGTCTGGGATTTTTGATTTCGATCGGATCTATTGTGTTGTTGACCCAATGGATGGATCATCTCGGTGTCTCAGTTGTTTGGCTTCTTATCCCTGGTCCATTGTTTGGCCTCTTTGCGATGCGCTCGTTGATGACTGAGTCGGCGCCCGATCACAAGACGACTGTGTGATTTCTGAAACCAGTGACTGTGTCGTGCTCTAAGGGACTCTATGCTGCTATCGTTTGTTTTTCCGCTCACCTTTGTCGTGCTTTGGGCATCAGCCTTTGCCACGGGTTCGGTTGCGACCCAAGACGCAACACCCTTTGCGGCATTGGCTTTTCGGTTTTCGTTGGTCGCCATTGGTTTTGTCATCGTTGCTTGGTGGTTGGCGGAATTTTCAACACTGAAAATGCGCGATCTCAAGCATTCCATTATGACTGGTTTATTATTTCATGGTCTGTACTTGGGCGGCTGCTGGTACTCCTTCAGTGTGGGTATTCCAGCAGGCGTATCGGCTTTGATTGTGTGTACGCAACCGATTTTGACTGCAATCTTCGCTGGCTTGTTGCTCGGTGAACAAGTCTCATTAAAAAACTGGCTGGGCTTAAGTCTGGGTTTTGCCGGCGCTGCGCTCGTTCTGGGGCTAGATGTTGGCTCTGAGTTTGCGATCGATGGCTTGGTGGCTAATGTCGTCGCGCTGGCTGCGATTACCACCGGAACCATTTGGCAACGGAAATACTCGCAAACGCTACCGTTAGCCACGAATAACGCAGTGCAAGCGGCTGCGGCGGCTGTCTTTCACGGA
>QXYM01000100.1:8080-14485 GCA_009886945.1 Litorivicinus sp. | reverse complement strand
CGAATCAAAACCATCATTTCGACCTGGCCGATGTCCTCATTGAGTGGCGTTACAGGTTTGTTAATGGGCCTCACCGGTGTCGGTGGCGGAGTCATGGTTGTCCCTGCTCTCGCAACAACGGGTGGCTTGCCAATCAAAATCGCTGTGGCGACCTCAATTCCAATCGGATTAATCCTCTCGCTAGCTGTCTCAATCACCTTGGGCTCAAGTGGTCTACTCGATTACCCGCTGATCCTGTCGTTGATGCTCGGTGCCGTGATTGCGATTCCACTAGGCACACGCATGTTTCACTTTTTCGCAGATCGGCTCATCAAACAGATCACCTGCGGCCTCATCGGCCTCGCCTTAATTGATCTGATAATCCAAGCGATTGATCTGATGACACAAATCTAATCTTCAAATGAGGCGCTATACAGATCTTAAGAACTTTGACCTGAAATACCCTGGTCCCTTAAAACAGATCTCATTCACAGCTCCTACCGAAGGAGCAATAACGGTGTTTGCGACCGACCCAGCATCTTGGTGGTCTGACTTCCCACAAAAAATTGACGAATTCGGGAATGGCCGTAGGCGCCCATAATTGTCAAATCAATGGACTGTTCGGATTGGTAGCCAATCAAACGGTCAACCACAGGTCCTTCAAGCATGGCGGCCGTCACCGTAAATCCGGCTCCTGACAAGCGCGATGATGCCTCGGCAAGTGCGGACTCAATCGCGACGGCTGACGGTGTCTTCACGGCGACCAGGTGGCAATTAAGCCCCCTAAGCAACGGGCTGTCGGCGACCATCTGCAATGCCTTATTGGCCGTCTCACTTCCATCATAAGCGAGCATAAAGGACTCAGGCACCCGCCAGCCCTCAGCAACCACCAGCACAGGCCGATGAAGTGTCCGAATCACGCTTTCAATGTGGCTTCCGATGGCATTCGAAAATAGGTCGTGAGCCTCACCCTGCCGGCCGATGACCAATACCCGGATCTGTGGTTCCAAATCACTCAAGGTTTCAGTGAGTAAACCATGACGCTGCATCGTATTGACCTGGTGAATCCCATGTTGCTCAGCCCGACTCGAAACGGCTTCCAACACGAGTTTCCCCTGCTTTAGCTCAAGTGCTGCTTTTTGTGACTCAAGCTCAATCATCTCGGCAAGCAAATCTTCGCGAGCACCCAAGCCAATCGATCCCGAGAGATCTCCAGTCATCGGTACGCTGTCATGTTCAAGTGCATGCAACATCGTCAAGGGTGTCTCAACACGCGTCGCGACCCAAACAGCTGCATCACAAACGGATTCCGTCACACGCGAACCATCGACACATGCAAATACCTGATTCATCACAGCCCCTTAATGCGATTCAAGGATGTCAGGGACATCCTCTTTATCGTGCACTCCAAACCGATCAACGATCGTTTGGCTCGCTTTATTCATCCCAACCAACTCAACTTCAGCACCTTCGCGCCGGAATTTCATGACGACCTTATCAAGTGCCGCGACCGCAGTCACATCCCAAAAATGCGCTTGCGAGACATCGATCATGACTTTTTCATTCACTTCCTTAAAGTCAAACGAGCGAATAAAGGCATCTGAAGACGCAAAAAATACCTGACCGACCACGGTATAGCGCTTCGTCACATCGTCCACCTGCTCAGAACGAATCCCCATAAAGCGTCCAACCTTGTTGGCAAAAAACAAAGCCGCCAAGAGAACACCGACAAAGACGCCAAGCGCTAGGTTGTGCGTCAACACCACCACAATCACTGTTGCGATCATGACCATGCTCGATGAGGGTGGATATTCACGAATTTTTCGAATGGAATCCCACGAGAACGTTCCAATCGACACCATGATCATCACGGCAACCAGCGCAGCCATCGGAATTTGCGAAATCAAATCATCAAGAAACACCACCATGATGATGAGAAATACACCGGCGACGAAGGTCGACAACCTCCCACGCCCCCCGGATTTGACGTTAATGACGGACTGACCAATCATCGCGCAACCCGCCATACCACCAAAAAATCCGGCGACAATATTGGAAATCCCTTGTCCGCGACACTCCCGATTTTTATCACTCTCAGTATCCGTGAAGTCATCCACAATGGTCGCGGTCATCAGAGATTCCAATAACCCAACCACTGCCATCGACACGGAGTACGGTAGAACAATCAGCAGTGTCTCGAGATTGAGTGGTACATCAGGCCATAAAAATATCGGCAATGAATCGGGTAACTCACCCAGATCACCGACGGTCCGAATATCGACCCCAAATGAAAGGACAATCGCTGTCACCGCAACGATGCACACCAATGGTGAGGGGATCACGCGGCCGATGACCGGTAAATAAGGGAATCCATAGATGATGGCAAGACCCAACAGCGTGAACGCATAGACGTGCCAGGTCACTCCTGTGAGTTCAGGTAATTGCGCCATAAAGATCAAAATCGCAAGCGCATTGACGAACCCTGTGACGACTGAGCGTGACACGAAGCGCATCAGGCTACCGAGCCTTAAATAGCCCGCGCCGATTTGTAGAACCCCAGTCAAGACTGTCGCGGCTAACAAATATTGCAAACCATAGTCTTTGACCAAGGTCACCATCAATAGCGCCATTGCTCCCGTGGCGGCCGAGATCATCCCAGGGCGACCGCCGGTCACCGCAATGACCACAGCGATACAAAAGGATGCGTAAAGACCAACTTTAGGGTCAACGCCTGCGATGATGGAAAACGCGATGGCTTCCGGGATCAACGCCAGTGCGACGACCAGTCCAGACAATAAATCGCCACGAGTATTGGATAACCAATCCCGCTGAAACGTTTGGAGCATGAAAATTCCTTGTGCGACAGTCCCTTGCAAAGAGCCGGGACACTACACGAGACTTTGGTTTGACTCAACCAAGGGCGCATTGCCCTTGGCGCGATCGGCCTGTACAACGCAAACACAGACCCTTGTGTTCTGGGCCATCATCATCAAAGGAATCAATCATGTCTCAAGAAGTCGTCGTTTTATCTGCCGCACGCAGTGCTATCGGTTCATTTGGCGGCGGGCTATCGTCGTTTGAACCACAAGAACTCGGAGCCACTGTGTTAGCAGAGGCGATCAACCGCTCAGGCGTTGATGCAAGCCAACTCGAATCGCTGACTTGTGGCAACTGCATCCCCACTGACTCACGCTTCGCCTACGTCGCTCGGTGTGTTGCTGTTGGAGCCGGCATGCCAATGGAATCAATCGCGTTGACGGTTAACCGTCTCTGTTCGTCTGGCCTTCAAGGTGTGGTCACCACCGCACAACAGATCATGCTTGGTGATATCAACTATGGTGCAGGTGGTGGAGTGGAAGTGATGTCGAGGGGCGGCTATATGTCTGCCAACCTGCGCTTTGGTCAACGCATGGGTGATGCTCAAATGATTGATCTCATGGTCGCCACCTTGACTGATCCATTTGGCGCTGGACATATGGGCATTACTGCAGAGAATTTGGCTGAAAAATGGGGGCTGACTCGAGACGAACAAGATGCGTTAGCGGTGGAATCCCATCGTCGCGCCGCAGCCGCTATTGACGCTGGACGCTTTAAAGAGCAAATCGTGCCAATCATCAAATCAACGCGGAAAGGCGATATCACCATCGACACCGATGAGCATGTCCGCCCGGGAACCACCCTGAGCGATTTGGGCAAGATGCGCCCCGCCTTTAAGAAAGACGGCACAGTGACCGCTGGCAATGCGTCAGGAATCAACGATGGTGCTGCATTCCTCATCCTGGCAAATCGCGAACAAGCAGAGAAAGACGGACATCAACCAATGGCTCGTTTGGTCTCCTATGCACTTGCTGGCGTCCCCAATCACATCATGGGTGAAGGACCAATTCCGGCCAGTCAGAAAGCCCTTGCGAATGCCGGGTTATCGGTGGATGACATGGATGTGATCGAATCCAACGAAGCATTCGCAGCGCAAGCACTAGCGGTAGCCAAAGGCCTGAACTTCAACATGGAGAAAACCAACCCCAATGGTGGCGCAATCGCACTTGGCCACCCCGTTGGATGCTCAGGAGCGTTCATTGCCACGAAAGCGCTCTATGAACTGAAGCGTATCAATGGGCGCTATGCCCTAGTCACCATGTGTATTGGCGGCGGCCAGGGAATTGCTTGCGTCTTTGAAAATCTCTAGCGATCAATCACCGGTTGCGATGGGGAGGTCGTCTCGACTTCCCCACTCTGACCAGGATCCGTCATAAAGTTTGGGTTCGAGCATTCCTGCAATCTCAAGGCCTAAGGCCAACACGCAGGCCGTCACACCTGAACCACAACTCACGACCAGTGACTGGTGATCGACACCGGCCTTCACAAATCGCTCACGAATCTCCGCAACCGGCTTAAAGCATCCAGTGTTTGCATCCAGTAAATCTGTAAATGGAACGTTTGCACTCCCTGGAATGTGACCGGAACGCATGCCTGGGCGAGGTTCCGGAGCCACACCGACGTATCTCGGATTCGCACGCGCATCCAAGACTAAGTCGTCGCCAGATTCTAGATTCTCGAGCAAGTCTTCAGCAGTAACGACCCACCCCAAGTGCCTCTTCGATTTAAATGGGTGTGGCGGCGGAATCACTTTTCCGCGACCCGCCTCGAGGTCATATCCAGCCGCGATCCAGGCCGGAAGCCCCCCATCTAAAACCGCAACCTCGTCGTGACCGAAATAACGGAACATCCACCACGCTCGAGCTGCCGAGAAAAGACCCACGCTGTCATACACAATAATTTGCATATCAGCGCCAACACCCAAATCCTGCATCGCCTGATCAAACTGCTCCGCACTCGGTAACATGTGAGGCAACTCTGACTGATGATCTGAAATTTCATCAATATCGAACCGAAGTGCTCCTGGAATGTGCTGTCCAACAAACTCTTGATCCGGATCTCGCTTGGCTGTCGGAAGATGATACGACGCATCAAGCACGATGACGTGCGCGTCATCAAGGTGCTGATGCAACCAGTCAACAGAAACGAGTGTGTTAGCCATAGCAGTGAATCCCTGATTCGCGATACCATCACACACAGTAAAGCGGTTCGCTTTTCTTCTCAATGGGTTCTGTATGTCTGTGGTTACCGAATACGCTAGGCCTCGCGAATTTATCGCGCTTGCCGCTTTTTTAATGGCCACAATTGCGCTTGCAATCGACATGATGTTGCCCGCCATGGGACAAATGGCGATCGATTTAGAGCTGTCTGAACCAGCCAGGATCTCGTGGGTCATTTTAGGCATCTTTGCCGGGCTCATTTTTGGGCAACTGGTCTTTGGACCATTATCCGATGCGATCGGCAGGCGAGGCTCAATTCAAATCGGTATCGCGATATTTCTGATCGGTACAGGTGTCTGTGCGCTCACCGACTCTTTTGAAGTCTTGATCGCAGGTCGGGTATTGCAAGGTTTTGGCGGCGCTGCGACACGGATCGTCACGCAAGCGATGGTTCGCGATCGGTTTGCTGGTCGCGAAATGGCTCGCGTGATGTCATTTGTCATGACGATTTTTATCCTCGTCCCGATTTTTGCGCCCATGATCGGCCAAGTGGTTCTCTGGTTTGGTAACTGGCAGATGCTGTTTGTCACCCTCGGTGGATTTTCAGCCATCATTCTTGGATGGTTTAGTTTGAGGCAACCAGAGACACTCACGCATCGTCGGACCATCACAGTCAGCCATCTCAGCGAGGCACTTCGGACAGTACTAACTAACGAACAAAGCCTCCGTTTCACTCTGGCTGCAGGGGTCAGCTTTGGCGGACTTGTCAGCTATCTCAGTAGCGCACAACACATTTTTCAGGATATCTATCAGACCGGTGAGTGGTTTCCGGTGTTATTTGGTTCAACCGCAGCATCCATCGCGATCTCCTCATTAGTTAACGCCAACTATGTCAGACGGTTTGGCATGGAAACCATTTGCCGCATTGCGTTTGCAGTCCAAATTCTCTGGTCAGCGTTTTTTTTGGCTTTGTATGTCAATGGAAATCCGATCAGTCTTATCGCGTGGCTTGTTTACATCGTGCCCGTTTTATTTTTGATGGGACTGACATTCGCAAACTTGCAATCAGTTGCATTAGAACCGATGGGGGCGATCGCAGGAACTGCATCGACAGTGATTGGATCATTGATGACCGCCGTCAGTTTGTCGGTTGGCATCGTGTTCTCCCAATTCATGGGCAATAGCGCCAATCCATTGATCCTGACGTTCTTCATCACCGGATCAATCGCGTTACTGCTGATCCGTCTGAAAGCAACACGCGCTAGCCTCTGACATCGTTATTTCTGCGGGCCTGTCGGTCCCTGCAGATGATGATCAACCGCGTTCAGTGATTGCGCTTTCAGTTCATAAGCTTGACCGAAACCGACAATATATCGGCCAGAGTTTGGGG
>QXYM01000100.1:7679-8070 GCA_009886945.1 Litorivicinus sp. | reverse complement strand
AACAAACGAAAATCTGAAAGGGTCGTCAAGGTGTCAATCAACGCTCCGTGTCGCTTCCTTAATGCATTGATTCCGTTCGGCCACAAGGATTCCTTTCGGTGAATTTCAGTCGCGGTCATCTCGTACTGCAACCGCTCTCTGAGGTACATCTGTGTCGAGTCCTGTTCATCACGGAGAATCAGTGTCGAACATTGTTGTTGTGCTGCCAAGTTAACAGCGTGCCCGGCAAGATCACTGACTAAGATCCACAACCCTGCCTGCTGCTCAGAAATCGCAAATGGGGTATAGGATGCTAATGGCGAGCCATCCGAATCGGTGGTTGCGAGGACAACACTTTTCATCGCCGACAACAACCTGTCAATCTGATGGGTCAACGGATCGATTTCGTCAG
>QXYM01000100.1:3583-7669 GCA_009886945.1 Litorivicinus sp. | reverse complement strand
CGTTTCCAAGGCCTCGATTTTTGTCAGTAATTGCTGGATATCATGGCGAGTGGCGGGCTGTTCCTTTGGATTCCCTTCTTCTTCGGCCTCGAGCTTTTGCGCGATCTGCATGGAGTCGACGATGATCCCGATGAAGAAGTTCAACACCGCAAAACTCGTAATGATGATAAACGGCAGGAAAAACGCCCAGGCCCATGGAAAGAGCTCCATGGTGGGTCGAACGACACCCATTGACCAGCTTTCGAGTGTCATGATTTGAAACAACGTGTAAGCCGACGCACTAATGGATCCGAACCATTCTTGCATGTTGGGATCTGGATGCATGCCAAACAATCGAGTCGCTAATACTGAAGAGACATAGAAAATCAACCCAAGCACACCAACGACTGAAATCATCCCTGGAATTGAATGCCCAATGGCCGAAATCACTCGACGCATTTGTGGAACCACTGAAATTAAGCGAAGGACACGCAGGACACGGAGTGCGCGCATCACCGACAAATTTCCGCTCGCTGGGATCCAAGCGACCCCAACGATGATGAGATCAAACCAGTTCCAGCCTGACTTAAAAAACGATAATCGATAGGCGTAGAACTTCAGCACGAGCTCGGCAGTGAAGACCAGTAAGACCGCAGTATCAAATGCATGCAACTGGGGTCCAATGGACGCCATGATCTCCTGATCTGTTTCCATACCCAGGGTGACCGCATTCACCAAAATCAGTAGGGTGATGAATCCCGTAAAATAGGGATGTTCAACAAGATGTCTCACTACATTTCTCATATCGACCGCTTTTCACTCCTTGGCTCGGCTCGCCTGAATCATCACACACTCGTGGCCAGGAGATCAGATTCTTCCATCCAGATCTTCCCCGCCTGTATATTCTTTAAAGTTATAAACAAACAGTTTTTTATTCTTTTTTAAATTCTCTCTAGCTCGGTATAACAGCATTGAACAGGAGGATTTATGAAAAAACTATCCATCGTCATCATTACACTCATCGTTTCATCAGCATCATCGGCGCTGACAATCCCACGCCCACTGGCCGATAGTGATGCATGGCTTCCGCATTGCGAGTGCCTGAACGATGAACAACGGTATTTTGCTTCGCATTTTTAATGCGAGGTTAAACATGACTGGATCCGTCGCGATGCGCCAATGTCACTCTCTACTCTTTGGCCTAATGCTATCAAGCTTTGCCATTGCGGCGGATAACGACACCGCAAATCGTTCTGAGTCGTTCGTCATTCCCGACTGGTTCAAAGCGAGCTTCCTCGATTTATCCGAGGACAACCTGGAGGCGCAGGACGCTGGCAAACATCTGATGGTGTTGTTCACCCAAGATTTTTGCCCGTATTGTGAGGCCTTAATTAATAAAAATCTGACCCAGCAATCGATTCGGGATTCGCTCAAGACCAATTTTGACATCGTTCAACTCAACATGTGGGGTGATCGTGAGGTCTTCGATATCCACGGCAATCCAACCACAGAAAAACAAATTGCTGCTGATCTTGATGTTCAGTTCACTCCGACATTAATTTTCTTTGATCGCGATGGCGAACCTGCCCTTCGTACCAATGGGTATTTATCCTCCAGTGACATGCAGGCATCCCTGGATTTTGTTGCAAGTCAGGCGTACCGAACAACCTCGATTATCAACTTCTTAAAAGATCAACCACGCATCAGCGCGAGACAGCAATTCAATCAACAACCTTTCCTTCATCAGTCATTCGATCACTATCAGGCCGGCCAACCCATCGCCTTGATTTTCGAACAGACCGATTGCCATGATTGTGATCGCTTGCACGAATGTGTGCTGTCCAAGCATTCCTTTACTCAACACGCAGACTCCTTCTACACGGTTCAACTGGATTTATGGAGTCAGAGGCCAATCGATCTTCCTGACGGCCGTTCACTTTCAATCAATGCCTTGGCACAGGAACTGAACGTGACCTACACCCCGACCATCATCCTGATGGACTCTCGCCAAACGGAAGTGATCCGGGCAGAAGCTCAACTAAGATCGTTTCATGTCGAATCGTTGTTTGACTATGTGTCATCGACAACCTATCTCAAAGAACCTCAATTCCAACGCTTCATTGATGCGCGTGCTGACAAGCATCGCGCCGAAGGGCGTCATGTCTCTATCCTTGGGGATGATCCAAACTGTAACTCTCTGTAGATCCGCGGGAATACTTCATCGATAAACCCTTTTATCTCCAATATCACTCCATGATGTTTTGAGATACTCAATCCATTGAAATCAAACGAGGTATCAACAATGACTGATGAATTAAGCCGTGTTGTCTTTGGAATCTGTTTACTTGCCAGTGCGCTGGTCATCAATTTGCAACTGCCCTAACTGGGAAGCTCCGATGAGCCATTGAAAGGCTCTTGTCCCCGCAAAGTCGGGGATTTTTTTATGGGGTCTAACTGTCTCTTCCGATTTATGATTGAATCAAAACCGGATAACGTAAACAACACCTCGATTACGCTGAGAACGTCGTGAACCAAGAAATACTGAAAGAGCTGATCTCGGACCACGCCAACCATCCAAGAAACCATTACAGGTTGGAGGGCTCATCCTGTCAATGTCACGGCAAAAACCCGCTGTGCGGCGATGAAGTCACGCTCAATGTTCTTTTATCCGGCGATGAATCCATCATTGAGAAAATTGCATTCGAAGGACGAGGATGTCCAATCTCGCAAGCTTCGGCCTCACTTCTCACCGAGGTCTGCAGCGGCTTATCTGTCAATGGAGCGAGATCGCTTGCTCAGTATTTACGAAGCAGCATCACTGGCAATCCAACAGGAAACCTTTCACCGTCGTTGACAGGTGCTTGGCACGAAATCGAGGCACTGTCGACGATTCAGATCAATCCAGCCCGCGTCAAATGCGTCACTCTGGCTTGGCACACGCTAATACATGCATTAGAACAGCGCGGAACAACTCGCACAGTCTGCTAAGCAGATAACTCAAGAGTATTTGTTGCTGGACGATTTAGCCGACTTGGGAAAGGCTTCAGCAAGCCACCAACACCCATCGCCTGAATATCTGCAGGCAACACGTCTAGTCCCGCAACCAGTCGATCCAATACCAAATCCAATCCATTGAATGCAGGCGACCTGACACAGCCTGGCATACCAATCACGGTCATCGATCCCAAAGCGCCAATGAGCATTAAATTACCAGGGTCAACTGGCATTCCAAAATACGTTATTGAGCCACCAGCTTCGGCCAACGCACTGGGAACGATATCACTGCGATCGCAAATCGCTGACGCACCCAAGATCAACAAAATATCTGTCTTTCGGGCTGAAGCTTTGTTGATCTCTATCGCGAGATCCTCGATACGATGCTGCTCGCGATACTCATGAAGTTGATCAATTCCATAAAAGGCCAATCGTTGGGTCTGAATCTCGAGTGCCTTGTCCTGTATTTTTGATGAGACAGTTCCGTTTCGCGTTTGAATCAACTCGACTCGGAGAGTGTTTCTCCAAGGTCGGACAGCCACCTCCATCATTTGCATCGCAGATTCAGCGAGTTCTACATTATCGTTCTGCACAAAAAAGGGAATAATTTTTAAAGTCGCGATATGGTCACCGAGCTTGACGGGTGTCTGAGGCAAGCGCGTGGCAAGCGTAATGTCCTCGCAGATCGCATTAAATCCGTCGATCATCGCCCGATCGAAACACAATAAACCGTCACAGCTCGCATAAATATTATAGCGACCACCATTGGCTCGCTTGGTCTCACAATTGGTCCATGTCAACGCATCAACCAAGCGATCAGCAACCACCTCTTCGCTCACATCAGAGTCGTCTGGGACAATGATATCAAGCGTATCAATTCCCGCCGCGATCAAGTCTAGTATATCCGCCTGAGTAATCATCGACGCTTTCTGCAGACGATTCCGGTGACCCATTTGCGAATGCGCAACCTGATAGCCCAACGCTTCATTGACCGACACATTGATCAACCGCATGCAACATTCCGATAAGAAGCAATCACGTCCGCTAGAATCGATACCGTGATTTCAGAGGGCCCTTTCGCTCCAATTGGCAATCCAATGGGCGAATGTAAGC
>QXYM01000100.1:846-3573 GCA_009886945.1 Litorivicinus sp. | reverse complement strand
ATCTCACTATCGGTTAATCCAAGACGCAGTAGTCGTTCACGGCGAGATTTCGCTGACTTGCTTCCGCCAAGCGCGCCGATATAAAACGCCTCCGATTTTAGAGCGATTGCTAACGCAGGGTCGTCGAATTTTGGATCATGGGTCAGCGCAATAACGGCGGTGTCAGGATCAACACCCAGCGCTGACAAAGCATCGTCAGGCCATTGATTTCGAATCTCAACATCGGGGAAACGCTCCGGATTTGCCCAGACCTCACGAGGATCAACAATCACCACTGTTAAATCAATCGCAGCCAATCCCTGCACAAGAGCCTGCGCAATGTGAACACCGCCAATAATGATCACACGCCGCTCTGGTCGAAATGATTGAATAAATAAGGATCGCTGCTGATCAAGGCGCGTCGCAGATCCATGATCGACATCACCGCGATTGAGCCAGTAAGCATTCTCAATCGGATTCTGTGAACCCAGGCTATTCATCTCTCGAACAAAGGTCGACGATAAACGTTGCCTTGTGGTTTCCAGTGCATGCGTCACCCAATGACTAGTCAACTGAGTGGATGGCTCGATCAGAATCTGAATTTGTCCTCCACAAGCCAAACCAATCGACAAAACGTCTTCGTCCGAGATACCGAATTCAATCAATCGAGGCTGACCATCGTCAATCGATTCCAGAGCAGCTTCCACCACGGCGTTTTCAACACAGCCCCCAGATACTGAACCAAAAAATTGCCGGCTTTCATGAATAATCATCAATGCCCCGACCTCGCGAGGAGCTGAACCCCAGGTGGAGATCACTGTTGCTGTTGCAAAGCGACTGGAAGCATCAGCCCATTGGTTCACAATCGTCAATAGATCTCGATCGCGATATAGGCGAATATCACTCATGCGTGGGCGAACCCCGCGATCGAATCACTCATTCCACTCCGGTGGATACTTGCGTTGAAAGAAATAATAATGCGGTCCCGTGCCCCCTGATAAGGCATAGCCTGATGCGGAAGCCATGAGGGAAAGACAATTAACCGTCCTGGAATGGGCTCAAAATCCACAGTGGCATTTTGCAGATAGGAATTTCCATAGTCCATGTAAGCACCACCTAAACGTTCAAAAAGTGGGCTATAAAACCGGGTCACACCGTTCAATTCACCATATCCAGAATGATTTGATCGTTCAGCTTGAGGATCAACATCGACGATGTAAACGGCCGACCAAGAGCAGTTACCATGCGTATGAATGTCATGATGCGCGCCCTCATTTGACATTTGAAACCAAATACCATTGATCTCTAGCTGTAAATCCACAGATTCCTGTGGCCAGATCCCATGGTTCGCTTTCTTCGCAGTATCTCTCACCGCTGATGCTGCAAATTTCAGGAAAGCATCCCACTCCTGCAATTTCACTCGATGCAGCAGATCATCACGACTGGCATAGAAGGGCCCCGGATGAGATACACAGTCGGGATCGGTCGCACGCATAGCCACAAATACTCGCCGGAACAGTGGATTCACTGTGTCTGCATCTGCGTGATGATGAATCCCAATCAATGAGGGCCACAATTCAAGCGTTTCCACTGACCACCTCTATGGATTCAGGCACCACCAAATGCCGCCCTAATCTTGCTTCAACAGCCGTGACGTCTTCGAATGTATCGATGTCGATCATGAATCGGTCATTCATTGTCTGCCATCCATGGCACTGCTCCGGATGTTTCTGCCACCAGTGTCGACATAAAGGCTCTACGGAAGATTCTGATTCTTCAGTAATTGCATAATCAAAAATCACGGGATTACCCGGTGATTCACTCACTATCGGGCGAACCATGCGAGCACCTTCTGGTCGTTTTTTGTAAGCACCAATCAGATCTGTATAGTCAGCTGTTCCGAGTAATGGCATATCACTCGGAACAACCATTACAGCGTCAAATTTTCCCTGTAACGCAGAAACCCCCTGTTGAACCGATAATTTCTGAGACGCTTCGGGGTGGTCCGATAAGTCAACAACGGTAATTGGAAAATCCTCAATAAAAGGACGAATTTGGGTCGCATAGTGACCAAGGACAACCACCAACTGATCGACGCCAGCACCCGATAATGCAATCAGCTGCCGACGAATGAGGGGTATGCCGGCGAGCTCGATCAACGATTTTGGCCGATGTCCCAGGCGTGATCCCTGTCCAGCTGCAAGCACTACAGCACCTAGCGATAGTCGGTTATACAGCCCACCACCACCTTTTAGAAGACAGGCCATTAGGCGACTTCTCCGGTGAGCGAGGTAACAACCCTTGAAGCATGTCGTTTGTCTTTCACCAAACCGGCTAGCAACGAGATGACGATTTCATCAGTCGTTTCGGCATCAATATCAACTCCAGCAGGAGCACAAATCCGCTTCAAGTCGGAAGCGGAAACACCATCTGAAAGCAATTGGTCATTCAGCTTTTCCGCTTTACGACGACTGGCCACAAAGAGAACGTTGCCGTGAGTATTCCGGAGGGCTTGCTTCAATGACTCTTTATCTTTCTTTCCCTGAGTTGCAACAATCGCGATTGAGAATGAGCCATCAACCTCGTCACCTGGTTCATAACGAGCCATGGGAAAACCCAGCAAAGGAGCAATCATCTCTAACTTCTCAGCCACGGGTGTCGCACCAATCAAAAGTGTGACCTCTTGATGCAACCGTGGCTCGACCAAGAGCTCGAGACTCCCACCCGAATGACAAGCCATGTGAACAT
>QXYM01000100.1:0-836 GCA_009886945.1 Litorivicinus sp. | reverse complement strand
CACTCCATTCTCGGTCACTGTCTCCCCGGTAGAAGGACTAATCCTGACAACCATCGGCTGACCGCTAGCCAGGACATCTGTCACCGCTTTCGTGATCACCGGTTGCGCACAACCTCCACCGATCCATCCGAAGATCACACCATCCACCGAAATGATGGCTTTGTCTCCAGGTTTTGCCGACGAGGGGGATTCCGCTTTAATGACAGTTGCAATGACATAGGGCTCACGAGATTGCTCGTGGTGATTGAGTGCATCAACCCAACTCATTTTTCGATTTTCTGAATTCATTGTTTCACCATTCATCTCTATTACCTCAACTGCCGGAAAGACAAATCAATCTCACTTAGGTTCCCAGCGCTATACCAATTCTTGACTAAATCACGAGCCAACCGGACGCACCGACTCATCCCGACCACTGTTTTATTTGGATAGAACCATTCAATCGCAGCACCACGCCCTCGAATCCGTTTCAATACGTCTCTCAATGCTGTCGGCTCGTCGGTGTCGTAACCATCCGAGAATACCCAAACCCGAGTTCTTCGATTCAGGCTAACTGCCTTCTCATCAAAGCAAATACTTTTCAGTGAACTCGCGATCTTCGTGCCTCCTTGAAACCCTGCTGTCACAGCATCTATTTTTTCTTGGATTTGTGGATTATTGTTTTTTATCGGTATTCTGTTAAACCACCCAAATGAATTAAATGAAATTTTAAATCAATTAACGGTGCCAGAACTGCCTAATTTATCGGGAATAGTATTTTCGTCTTTATGGAATGATATTGCCATTGCTTGCCTAGCTACAGGAGTATTTATGGGCTTCAGATTAAAGTCTAAAGC
>QXYM01000010.1 GCA_009886945.1 Litorivicinus sp. | reverse complement strand
TCAGCTGAAACGATTGAATTCCAAGCGGAAGATTTCGTTTTGGTATGGTGCGCGCTCTCTGCGCGAGGTCTTTTATGAAGACGAATACGATCAGTTGGCCAAAGAAAACGAGAACTTTGAGTGGCACTTGGCGCTATCAGATCCTCAACCTGAAGATCACTGGGAAGGAAAAACCGGGTTCATCCACAACGTGGTACTCGAAAATTACCTGAAAGATCACCCAGCTCCAGAGGATGTTGAGTACTACATGTGTGGACCTCCAATGATGAACGCAGCGGTCATTAAGATGTTGAAAGACCTTGGGGTCGAAGATGAAAACATCATGCTGGATGACTTTGGTGGTTAACGCCATGCGTTACTCGAGAAATGCCACCATTTTGGCGGCCTTTTTTGTCCTGGCTGTGCTTGTTGGTTGTTCCAGTGAGTTGGAGATCAAGAAGTTGTCAGGGCGCACCATGGGGACCAGTTGGTCGGTGGTGATTGCCAATCCGATTGCGTCTCATGACCAGGATTCGCTGCAAACGGAGATTGAGGCGGTATTACTCGAAGTGAACCGCCAGATGTCGACCTATGATCCGGGCAGTGAGATCTCTCAGTTCAATCAATCCGATGAACTGAACACCTGGTTTCCTGTCAGTGAACTGTTTGCTGTGACGACCGCGAAAGCCTTGGGGTTTTCGGAAATCTCATCGGGTGCGTTTGATCCAACCGTCGGCCCCTTAGTCAATCTTTGGGGTTTTGGTCCTGATGCAGGGTCTGATGCGTTACCTTCAGATCAAGTCATTGACGCAACCAAAGCACAGGTTGGATTTTCTGCTGTTGCTGTGCGCGCACCAGAAGCCGATGGTGGAGCAGCGATCATCAAACGCGAGCCTCGGCGGCTCGATTTATCAGCGATTGCCAAAGGATTGGGCGTCGATCAGATCTATACCTTACTCGATGATCAGGGCTATGCGAATTTCTTGGTCGAAATTGGTGGTGAAGTTCGCGTCAAAGGGGACAAAGATGGTCTTGGCTGGAAAATTGCCGTTGAAAAGCCAATCAAAGGGGAACGAGCCGTTGAGCAAGTGCTATCGTTAAAAAATGTCGCGCTTGCCACCTCCGGTGATTACCGAAACTATCGAGAAATTGACGGAGTCGCCTACTCACATACCATTGATCCCTCCACCGGCCGACCCGTCACTCATCAACTGGCCTCTGTAACGGTTGCGGATTCAGAATGTGCAATGGCCGATGGCTGGGCGACGACGCTGTTGGTGTTAGGACCAGACAAAGGCTATGAATTGGCGGTTTCCCGCAAAATTCCAGCCATGTTCATTGAACGGTCTGGTGATACCTTTATCGTAAAGCAGACTCCACGTTTTGAGCGTCTGTTGGCAGGAGAAGTGGAATGAATCTGGGTTTATTTCTAACCGTCTTTGGCGTGTTCTCATTTTTAGTCGCGATCATGGCGGTTGGTGTCATGATGGGTCGCCGACCGATTTCCGGCAGTTGCGGGGGAATCGGCCGAGTCAATGGTGACGATGGCGAATGTGCCATTTGTGGTGGCGATCCCATCAAATGTGAAACCGCGATCAATGAGAAAAGTGTCGTAGGGACCAGTGCGTTTAAAGATGCAACCCGAACACGGATGAAGGACGAAACACAAGGAGTGTGATGAGTGATTGACGTTGATGTGCTGGTCTTAGGGGCCGGCCCTGCCGGCGAAGCCGGCGCCATGAACGCGTCAAAACAGGGAAAAAGTGTGGTGGTGGTCGATCAGCGATCGCAGGTTGGCGGTAACTGCACTCACAAAGGAACCATTCCTTCTAAAGCATTGCGTGAAGCGGTCAAACAAATGATCGATTTCAACACCAATCCGATGTTTCGTGAGATTTCTGAGCCGCGATGGCTTCCGTATCCACATGTCCTTGAGACAGCGAACCGAGTGGTGTCGTCACAGGTTCGGATGCGCTCAAAATTCTATGCCAGAAATCATGTGACTGTTGTGCACGGAACCGCATCCTTTATCGATCCGCATAGGGTGAAGGTCAGCCAAGAGCAGGGTGATGAGATTTATCACGCCAAAACGATTTTAATCGCCACAGGATCGCGTCCTTACCGACCGGAATTTCTCGATTTTACCAATGCGAGGATTTACGACTCCGACACGATTTTAGAGATGGATCATACGCCGAGGCATCTGATTATTTATGGGGCTGGGGTGATTGGCTGCGAGTATGCATCGATCTTTAATGGTCTTGGCCTCAAGATCGATTTGATCAATACCCGTGACCGATTATTGTCGTTCTTGGATGATGAGATCACTGATGCGTTATCTTATTACTTCCGGGATTCGGGGGTGGTCATTCGCCATCATGAAGAATTTTCAGGCATCGAGATCAGATCTGACGGCTTGGAACTGGCACTAAAGAGCGGCAAAAAGATCAAAGGTGATGCACTTTTGTGGTGTAACGGACGCACGGGTAACACCGATGAGCTTTGCTTGGAGGCCGCCGGCCTCGTGGCTGATCAGCGTGGTCAATTGACAGTGGATCAGCAATACCGAACAAACGTCCCTCATATCTACGCCGCAGGCGATGTGGTTGGCTGGCCGTCACTCGCTTCAGCCTCATATGACCAGGGCCGGAATGCGGCAAACGATTTCTTAAATCGTCCATTTAATTTTGTCGATGATGTGCCAACAGGCATCTATACCATTCCTGAAATTTCGTCAGTAGGGCAAACAGAACGTGAGTTGACGGATGAAAAGGTACCCTACGAGGTCGGACAAGCGTTGTTTAAAGATATTGCGCGTGCGCAGATCACCAACGAGTCAGTCGGTATGCTGAAAATTCTCTTTCATCGCGATACGCTCGAGATCTTGGGAGTACACTGTTTTGGTGATCAAGCATCAGAGATCGTGCATATTGGACAAGCCATTATGAAACAGCCCGGTTCAGCAAACTCCTTGGCATTTTTCGCCAATACGACCTTCAACTATCCAACCATGGCCGAAGCCTATCGAGTCGCTGCCATCAATGGTCTGAATCGGGTGTCTTGATGCAACATCGGGTATTAGTGACAGGTGGAGCAGGTTTTATTGGATCGGCCGTCGTTCGGCACTTGATTGCTGAGACGGATGCGATGGTTTTGAACGTTGATAAGCTGACCTACGCAGGCAACCTCGAGTCGCTGGCGTCTGTCTCTGAGTCTCCAAACTACCAGTTTGCGCAATCAGACATCTGTGATCGAGTGGAAATGACTCGGCTATTTGAGACGTTCAGGCCAACCTCAGTCATGCATCTAGCAGCAGAAAGTCATGTCGATCGTTCGATCGACGGACCCTCGGCATTTATCGAGACGAACATTGTTGGAACCTACACACTATTAGAAGTCAGTCGGCAGTATTGGGAGCAACTCGATCAGGCCTTGCAGGGGGTGTTTCGGTTTCATCACATCTCAACCGATGAAGTTTACGGAGATCTCGATGGCATGGATGATCTGTTCACTGAAGACACTCCATATCAGCCGAGTTCTCCGTATTCCGCATCCAAGGCCTCTAGTGACCACTTAGTTCGCGCTTGGCATCGAACCTATGGGCTACCGGTGGTGGTGACCAATTGCTCAAATAATTACGGACCCTATCATTTCCCCGAAAAACTGATTCCGCTCGCGATCCTGAATGCGATTGCAGGCCAGCCAATCCCAGTTTACGGCCAAGGTGATCAGGTTCGCGATTGGTTGTATGTAGAAGATCATGCCCGTGCCTTGGTCAAGGTGGTCTTCGACGGTGAATTGGGTGAGACCTACAACGTCGGTGGTCACAACGAACAGACCAATTTACATGTGGTGGAAACCCTCTGTGATTTATTGGATGTTCGCGTCAACCCGAAACCCCAGGGAATCCAAAGCTTTCGGGAGTTGATCACCTTTGTGACGGATCGTCCGGGTCACGATAAGCGCTACGCCATTGATGCCTCAAAGATCGCTTCTACTCTGGGATGGACGCCCCAAGAGACCTTTGAATCAGGTTTGGCCAAAACGGTGGATTGGTTTTTAGCCAACAAAGACTGGTGGCAGCGGGTAAGAAGCGGTGCCTATCAAGGTGAGAGGCTCGGTCGGTTGCAGCAGACGGATTGATTCTCTGATCGGGAAGCCGGCAGCAATGACGCGATTGAGACAATCCGCTCGCTTGGTTCCGTGAGAATCATGTGAGTTGGACAGGCTCTGCTGAAAAGTCGCCTAATCGCCCGCAGCTTCAGTATAATTACCGGATGAAACTCGAAACCTTACTAAAAAATTCGCTGGCGACAGCGCTCAATCCGTCCGTGCTTGAATTAGAGAACGAGAGCCATGGACATAATGTTCCAAAACATTCGGAAACGCACTTTCGCTTGGTGATTGTTTCTGAACACTTTGACGGATTGTCTCGCGTGAAGCGGCATCAACTGGTGTACAAAGCAGCCGATGATGCGTTAAAGCAGGGCGTGCATGCATTGGCGATGCAATGCTTTACAGAATCTGAATGGGCTGAAAGTCCCGTACGTTTGACATCGCCGCCATGCAAAGGCGGAATGAAGAAGGA
>QXYM01000001.1 GCA_009886945.1 Litorivicinus sp. | reverse complement strand
TCGCCTGAAGGCTTAAACCGAACGGTCGTGCCAGTCTCGCCAGTGGTGCCAACCGCAGCCAAAGGGGCCTGAGCGTCACCATGCCGATACTCCTGCTCCCAAACGGAGCCATCACGACGGACGGTCAAAATCAAACGTTCACTTAACGCATTGACGACAGATACCCCGACACCATGCAGGCCGCCGGACACCTTGTAAGAGTTCTCATCGAATTTTCCGCCGGCATGCAGGACGGTCAGAATGATTTCAGCAGCACTCTTCCCTTCTTCATGTGCGTCGACGGGAATCCCTCGACCGTTGTCCTGAACAGTCACCGAACCATCCGTATGAATCATCACATCGATCTGATCGCAGTGACCTGCCAAGGCCTCATCAATCGAGTTATCCACGACCTCAAACACCATATGATGCAAGCCTGTGCCGTCATCGGTGTTGCCGATATACATCCCCGGACGCTTTTTCACAGCCTCAAGCCCTTTTAAAACTTTAATTGAGCTTCCATCGTAATTAGCAGCCTGCGGGTTTTGTTCCATTTAATTTCCTTACTTAGACGCAATTCTTCCGTGTTTCACGTGAAACACCTCGGCATCCCGCGCCTGGGCATCACTCAGCCCGACACGATCAACCGTGATTCCAGTAGCCAGCACTTGCACGCCACTACCAACAATTATTTCCCAAACCCGGCCCAAAAACCGGTGATCAAGCTCGGCTCCGGGATCATCCAAGCACAACACCGGCGAAATTCCTCGTCTCGCTGACGCCTGAAGTTGTCCCAGAACCAAGGCTAAATTACACACTTTCAGCTGTCCCCGACTCAACGTATCTCCGGCCTTCACCCCATCGCGAAGCAGCTCAAAGTCAGCCCGCTGCGGACCGGACAATGTGGATCGCGCGCGAATGTCTCTACCCCGTTGGCTCTCTAGGGTCCCCGCTAAATCGCCGTCACCCCAACCATTCCGGTACACCAGGTCAAGTTCAATCCCAAGCTCCATTTCCACCAGCAGCTGGTCAAATAGCGGCTTAACATCCGCAACGAAGGCTCTTCGCCACGAATCAACCTCCTCGCCATACAACGCGATTTGCTGCTCCCATGGAGCCAAATCAGCCCCATTGAGTATACCACTACGCAATAGACTATTGCGCTGTAACAGGGCTCGCCTCAACGCATTAAAGCTTTGTCCGTTTCCACCGGACCAATGAAAGGCGCCCCAATCCATGAACCGACGCCGATCACCAGGACTCCCGGTAATCACATCCACAGAATGGGGGGTGATTTGCAGAACAGGCAGTAGACGACTCAGCGCCACCTGATTCTTGGCTGCGCTTCCATCTAGTCGAAGCTTTCTCTCGTCATCGCGATTCACCTGCACCGCGAGACGATGCTCTTGGTGTTGCCCTTGAATCCGCCCAAAGACCGTTAAACTGGATTGATCAAACGTAATAATCGATTTAATACGGGAGGTCACAAAGCTGCGCCCCAAGGAAAGAATCGACACCGCCTCTAAGACAGATGTCTTTCCTGCGCCATTTTCGCCCACCCAGAGATTGACTGAGGGCCCGAGTGACAATGACGTCTCTGCGAGCCCCCTCAAATGATGAATATGGAGATTGGTGATCACTTAGAGCCGCATAGGCATCACAACGTAGCGTCCCGTATCATCACCAACACCCAACAACAGCGCGCTTCGATTACTGTCGCCAAACCGCAGCTCCACCATCTCGGTTTCAATGGTTGCTAGCACGTCCAACAAGTAGCTCACGTTAAATCCAATCTCAAAACCATCCTGACCAACAAACTCGACTTCTAAGGATTCTTGCGCTTCTTCTTGTTCCGCATTGTTCGCCATCACATCGATTTGCCCCTGAGACAGACGCAACCGCACCCCTCGGTATTGCTCACTAGACAAGATCGAGGCACGCAGTAACACTTCCCGTAACCGTTTCCTATCGGCACGAACCACGTGATCTCCACCCTGTGGAACGACACGCTCATAGTCTGGGAAACGGCCATCAATCAACACACTGGTGAAAACGAAGGTTGGGCCTGATACGCGAAAATGGCTCGTAGAAAAAGCTAAATCCACCGTGTCATCAGCACTATTCGCCAACCTCGCCAGCTCAATGACCGCCTTCCGTGGAACAATCAGCGAACTCGGTTCGCCGGACATCCCTTCAAGTGCTGTTTGATACAAACTCAACCGATGCCCGTCCGTCGCCACGGTACGGAATTCCCCTCCACCAATCGAAAACAACATGCCATTCAGGTAATACCGGACATCTTGCTGCGCCATCGCAAACTGGGTTTTACTAATAGCATCTTGGAGCGGACCCTTCGCCAACGAAACGGACGTCAGCTCACCGCGAATCTCTAGTCTCGGATAATCAGCCGCTGGCAACGTTGCCAACTTGAACCTCGACCGTCCAGACGAAAGCAACATTTGTGCGCCATCTTGCTTAAACTGCACCACAGATCCTTCAGGAAGGGCTTTCGCAAGGTCGACTAGCTTTTTCCCTGGCACGGTCACGGCACCACCAGATGCCACTTCGACAAGCTCCATATTGGTCGAAATCTCGGTATCCAAGTCTGTCCCTGTCAGCACAGCACCAGTCGCATCGACCTCAATCAACACGTTGGCCAAAATCGCCATTGTTTGCTTGCGCTCGACCACGGATGCCGCAGTCTGAGCTTTCTCGAGCAACTGTTCGCGAGAAACCGAAAATTCCATGGTCATTCCTTATCCAGTTAATGCCTTTAACAAATTGTTGTAATCATCTCGAATTGCCAAATCGGTGTCGGACAACTCTTTAATCTTTCGACACGCATGAAGCACTGTCGTATGGTCGCGGCCACCAAACGCATCACCAATCTCTGGTAACGAATGATCTGTCAACTCTTTACAAAGAGCCATCGCAACCTGTCGAGGACGAGCAACTGAGCGATTTCGTCGTTTCGAGAGTAAATCAGAAATCTTAATTTTAAAGTAGTCAGCAACCATCCGCTGAATATTATCCACCGATATTTGTCGGTCATGCACCGCAATCAAGTCACGAAGTGTTTCCCTCACAAAATCCAATGTAATCGCTTGACCGAAAAAATGAGCGTTCGCGAGGACGCGTTTCAACGCCCCCTCCAAATCGCGAACATTGCTTCGGACCTTTTGAGCAATGAAAAAAGCGCAATCACGTTTTAATTCGACACCTGACTCCTGGGCTTTGTTGATTAGAATCGCGACCCGAGTTTCGAGCTCAGGCGGCTCAAGCCGAACGGTCAATCCCCACCCGAAACGAGACTTCAGCCGATCTTCCATATTATCAATCTCTTTAGGATACCGATCAGACGTCAGAATGATCTGCTGACCACCTTCCAACAAACTGTTAAAGGTATGAAAGAACTCTTCTTGTGATTTTTCTTTTCCGGCAAAAAACTGAATATCGTCAATCAACAGTGCATCAACGTTCCGATACACTCGTTTAAAGTCCGCGATCGCGTTTAATTGAAGCGCTTTCACCATATCGGCGACAAACCGTTCTGAGTGCACATAAATGATTTTAGCGTTTGAGTTGTGTGATCGGATTTGGTTACCAACCGCGTGCATCAAGTGAGTCTTCCCGAGCCCTGTATCCCCATACAAAAACAACGGATTATATTCCGATCCCGGCTTTTCTGAGACCCGTTGAGCCGCTGCACGAGCAAGCTGGTTCGACTTCCCTTCAACAAAATTCTC